>NZ_JBHVAK010000022.1:0-97869 GCF_042667085.1 Nocardia sp. NPDC057353 | reverse complement strand
GTACCGGAGGGATCTCCGGTACCGGGCGTCGACCGACCCCGCGGCTCAGCAGGCGGTCGAGGTACCACCCTGGATGGCGATCAGCGCACAGAAGGTGGCCGAGGCGACCTTCCAGGTGCTCCCCTCCTTCACCGCCTGCCCGGTCTGGTCCGGCAGCACCGGGGCTCCGTTGATCAGCAGCGAGTACCCGACATCGGCGTTGTTCGCGTCCACCAGCTTGATGGCGCCGAGCGAGACCGAGGTCCCCTGCCCCTGCGGGTTGCTCGCCTGCCCCTGCAGGATCGGCAGGAACGCGTCCCCGCTCTGCACATTCGCGGCCCGCTTCTCGGCGGGCTGGGTGGCGTCGAAGAACGTGGTGTACGCCTGGCTGATCGCCTGCGTGGTCGCCGCGTCGGCGGTGGCGGCCGCGGCCGACGTGGTGGCGGCAGCCGTCGTGCTGCTCGCGGTGTCGGACTCGTCGTCCGAGCCGCAGCCGACCAGCACGGCGGACGCGACGACCGCGAGGCCGATACCGGCCACGGCCTTGCGGAAGAGGGATTCGCGCATGAAACTTCCTCGTTTCAGGGGGGAGGGAACGGACGACTTCCGGTCCTACTGCATCTTGGCCTTCATGTCGTCCAGATGAACCAGAACCGGGAACCCGTTGACGCTCAACGCGTTCCCGTGCCCGGTCTGATGGGAGTCGAACACCGACTGGATGGCCGCGTAGAAACCCTGCACGTCCAGCGTCTGGTTGACGGCCCGCTTGGCCTGGCGCAGGCCGAAGGCGGGCATGGTCGCGATGTGCGCGGCCAGCTCCCTGGTGTGCGAGTCGAGTTCGGCCCGCGGCACCACGGTGTTCACCATGCCGACCTGCCGCGCCTCCTCGGCGGTGACCGGGCGGCCGGTGAACAGGATCTCCTTCGCCTTGCGGGCGCCGAGCTCCCAGGTGTGGCCGTGGTATTCGACGCCACCGATCCCCATCATCACCACGGGATCGGAGAACAGTGCGTCCTCGGCGGCCACGATCAGGTCGCAGGGCCAGCACAGCAGCAGCCCGCCGGCGATGCACCGGCCCTGCACCGCCGCGATGGACGGTTTCGGCACGTTGCGCCAGCGCAGCGAGTACCCGAGGTACCGCTGCGACTCGGAGCCGTAGATCTGCTCCAGCGTGATCTTGTCCGTCCAGCCCTTGCCCGCCTTGAGGTCGTGCCCGGAGGAGAAATGTTTGCCCTCCGCCCGCAGCACGATCACCGCGACCTCCGCGTCCTCGGCGGCGCGGGTCCACGCGGCGTCGAGTTCGTCCAGCAGCTCACCGTTCTGGGCGTTGGCCACCTCGGGCCGGTCCAGGGTGATGGTGGCGATGCGGTCCGCGACTTCGTAACGGATGTACAAGACGTGCTCCTTGCCGCCGGGGTGCGATGGGAGCGAGAATAACATTCTCAGTTGCGGAAGTAATAGTCTCTCAGAAAATGGAACATGCGTACCGTGAAGGCACTGTCGCATGACGTTCTCCGGTACAGTGCATTCATGTTCTCTTCATATGACCGGGGATCGAGGTGCCCGTGACCAGCCCGAGCGAGAAGCCGGCCTGGAAGCAGCGCGCGATCGAGCGGTCGCTGCGCTCGGCGAAGCTGCGCGCCGAGGAGCGTGTGCAGCGCTTCCTCGACGCCGCCCAGGCCATCATCACGGAGAAGGGGAGCACCGACTTCACCGTGCAGGAGGTCGTCGACCGCTCCCGGCAGTCGCTGCGCAGCTTCTACCTGCAGTTCGACGGCAAACACGAGCTGCTGCTCGCGCTCTTCGAGGACGCGCTGGCGCGCACCTCCGAGCAGCTGCGCGCGGCCGCCGACGGCCAGACCGACCCGATGGACAAGCTGCAGGTCGCGGTCGAGCTGCTCTTCGAGCTGTGCAGGCCGGACCCGGCGGCGCAGCGCCCGCTCTTCACCGATTTCGCCCCGCAGCTGCTCGTCTCGCACCCGGGTCACGTGAAGGTGGCGCACGCGCCGATGCTCGCGCTCTTCACCGAGCTGATGGACCTGGCCAAGGAGAAAGGCGAGCTGGGGCCGGACATGAACTCCCGCCGCACCGCCGCGATGGTGATGCAGACGGTCATGTTCACCGCCCAGTCCACCGGCGCGGTGGACGAGGAAACCCAGCACCCCATCACCGCCACCGAGGTATGGAACTTCTGCGCGCACGGTTTCGCGCGCGGATAACACGAACAACCCCCGGGTCCGGACACGGTGAGGGTGTCCGGTGGGCCGCCGGAGGAGAGAACGCACGCGTGAGCGAGCGGAGGGACGCCGCCCTCCGCTCGCTCACCCGTTTCACGGGGCCGGGACCTCGATCACGGTCGCCGACCCCATGCCGCCGCCCGCGCAGAGCGCGGCGATGCCGAAACCGCCGCCACGTCGGCGCAGTTCGTGCACCAGCGTCACCACCATGCGCGCGCCGGTCGCCGCCACCGGGTGGCCGAGCGAGCAGCCGCTGCCGCTGTAGTTCACGATTTCCTCGTTCAGGTCCAGGGCCCGGATGGTGGCGATCGGCACCGAGGCGAAGGCCTCGTTGATCTCGATCAGCTTCACCTGCCCGAGCGAGATCCCCGCCCGGCGCACCGCCTTGGTGATCGCCTCGATCGGCGCCAGCCCGGTGACCGCCGGGTCGACGCCGACCGACGCCCAGGCCCGGATGTAGCCGAGCGCGGGCAGCCCCAACTTGTCGCTGGCGATGGCGAGCGCGGCCGCGCCGTCGTTGGCGCCGGAGGCATTGCCCGCGGTGATGGAGAACCCCTCGATCTCCGGGTGCAGCACCTTGAGCGAGCCCAGCTTCTCCATGCTGGTCTCCCGGCGCGGGTGCTCGTCGGTGTCGAAGAGCCCGTGTGGGGTCTCGATCGGGACGATCTCCTCCTTGAAGCGCCCCTCGTCGATCGCCGCGATGGCGTTGCGGTGCGAGCGCAGCGCCCAGGCGTCCTGCTCCTCGCGGGTGAGCCCGGCGTGCACGGCGGCGTTCCAGCCCACCGTGATGGACATGTCCATGGCGGGGGCGTCCGGGCGGTTCGGGTGGCTCGGCGAGGTCCAGGGGTCGATCCACTCGTCCTCGCCGACCTTGAAGCGGGCGCGCGGCGCGGTGGAGTCGCTGTTCACCCCGCCCGCGATGATCAGCTCGTCCATCCCGGACCTGATCCCCGCCGCCGCGGACTGCACCGCGGCCATCCCGGCGGCGCAGTGCCGGTTCTGCGCCAGCCCCGGCACCGTGGTCAGCCCGGCGGTGATCGCCGCGTGCCTGGCCAGCACGCCACCGCCGTAGCGGCCCTCACCGAGGATCACGTCGTCGATCCGCCCGGCGTCGAGCCCTTCGGCGGCCGCGCTCACCACGTGGTGGGCCAGGTCGAAGGCGTTGGTGTCGCGCAGCTTCCCCTTCCTGGCGGTACCGATCGGCGTCCGCAGCGCGGAGACGATGACAGCTTCGGGCATGGAGGGCCTCCCCGGCTCGTCGTGAGAATAGTATTCTTTTGATTCGAGAGTACGACTTGCGAGAAGGGAATGCGACATGCAGATCAGTGGGAGCTCCGCGCTCGTCGTCGGCGGTACCGGTGGACTCGGCGAGGCGACGGTGCGCAGGCTGCACGCCGCGGGCGCGCGGGTCGTCGTCGCCGACGTGGCCGACGACAAGGGCAAGGAGCTCGCGAGCGAACTCGGCATCCGCTACGTGCACACCGACGCCACCGACGAGGACTCGGTCCGCGCCGCTGTCGAGGAGGCGGAATCCCTCGGCCCGCTGCGCATCGCGGTCGACACCCACGGCGGCCCCGCCACCGGCGGGCGGCTCATCGGCAAGGACGGGAAGGCGCTGGCGCTCGACGGCTTCCGCACCACGATCGAGTTCTACCTGACCGCCGTCTTCAACGTGCTCCGGCTCTCCGCCGAGGCCATCGCCCGCAGCGAGCCGCTCGACGAGGGTGCCCGCGGCGTCATCGTCACCACCTCCTCGATCGCCGGTTTCGAGGGCCAGATCGGCCAGCTCCCCTACGCCGCCGCCAAGGGCGGCGTCGCCGCCATCACCCTGGTCGCCGCCCGCGACCTCTCCCCGCTCGGCATCCGGGTGGTATCGATCGCCCCCGGGACGATCAACACTCCCGCGTACGGGCAGAACGCGGACAAGCTCGAGGCGTACTGGTCCCCGCAGATCCCGTTCCCCAGGCGGATGGGGCGCTCGGACGAGTACGCCAAGCTCGCGGTCTCGATCATCGAGAACGATTACCTGAACGGTGAGGTCATTCGCCTGGACGGCGCCCTGCGCTTCCCACCGCGCTGATGCCGGTCGGCGCCCCGGCGCCGGCGACGGCAGCCGGAGGCCGGGCCGCCCGACGGGGCGAAGCCGGCCTCGAGCTTTGCCTGTGCCGGGTGAAACCTACAGATCAGTAGAAAGGATCCGGAACAAGCGGAGATCCTGATTCAGGGATTCGATTCAGGGCCGCTGCGAAACCGGTATCGCGTCGAGTCTGATGATCCAGCTCGGTCGGCACGAGCGGCAAGATGACCAAGGTCTCTCGCTCCATCACCCGCAGCGCTTGCTCATGCTCATCCTGGCAACGACGATCACCGACGGCCCGACCGCTGTTTGATCTGCTGATAGATCTCGTCACGCATCTCAGCGGCATCGCGCGTGCGCCCGCTGCGGAACACCGGCAGCGGCGCGTCGTTGTCCGGGCGGTCGGATGTGTCGAGCAGCATCGCGAAGCCGCGACGGACGAGTTCCGCTTTGCTCACCCCGGTCGCCGACGCTTCCGCCTCGAGCCTCAATTCCAGCTCGTGCGGGAGGTACACCGTCGTCTTTGCCATGCCGCATATGGTGCCACCCGCTCGCACCACCGGCTGCCTGCCAGGCCGGGACGCCTACTTTCCCGCAGGCACCGCCCGCTACAGGTACAGGTTGAGCCACTTGGTGCTCTCGACCTGAGGTTCCCCCGCTTTGTTGGAGGGCGGGGATATCAGGTTCTGGCCGGGACCGGGTGATGGTAGACGGCCTCGAACTCGTCGGGTGATCGCCAGCCGAGTTTCTTCTGGATGCGCTGGGTGTTGTACCAGCCGTCGATGTAGGCGAACAGAGCGTTCTCGGCCTCTTCCCGGCTCCGCCAGCTGTTGCGGTAGACGAGTTCGGTCTTGAGGGTGGAGAAGAAGTTCTCCATCAGAGCGTTGTCATAGCTGTCACCGACCGATCCCATCGATTGCGCGATTCCGTTGTCGGCCGATCGGTTAGCGAACCGGAACGCTGTGTAGGTCGAGCCGCGGTCGCTGTGGTGGACCAGCCCGCCGTCACGAACGTCACGGCTCCAGACCGCGTACTCGAGGCGCCGAGCACGAGTTCGGTGTCGCAGCGGTCGGAGGTCTTCCAGCCCACGATCCGGTTGGAGAACGCGTCGCGGACCGCTGCCAGCCAGAACGCGCCCTGACCACACGGTATGCGGGTGGCGTCGGCGACCCACAACCGGTTGGGGCGGTCGGCGGTGAAGACGCGCTCGACCAGATCCGGTGCCGGCGCGGCCCGGGGATCCGGCCGTGTGGAGGCGATCCGCCATCGTTTGCGCAGGAAAGCGCCCTGCAGGCCGGCGCCGCGCATCACCCGCTCCACCCGTTTGCGCCCGACCGCGACACCGCGCCGGGCCAGCATCGCGTGCACCCGCGGGGAGCCGTAGGTGCCACCGGAGCTGGTGTGGATATCGACGATCTCGGCCAGCAACTGCTCGTCGGCGACCTGGCGTGCCGACGGCCGTACCGAGCGTTCGCGCCACCAGTAGTAGGCCGACGACGCGATACCCAGGACCCGCAATACGAGCTCGACCGGGTGCGGGCTGTCTTCGACGAATCCCACGATCACCTCCGGGTCTGGCCGAGCTCCGAGACGAAATACGCACTCGCAGAACGCAAGATTATCGTTGACTCGCTCCAGCTCGGCGACCTCTTTACGCAGCCGCTTGTTCTCCTCGGCCAGATCACTCACCTCCGGCGCGGGGCGCTGGCCGGTGTCGGCCTGGCGGATCCAGTTCCGCAGCGCTTCGTGGTGCACCCAGCTGCTGGGCCAGCTTGCGGATCGTCGGCTCGGATCCGACTCCAGGTACAGCCGGACCGCTCGGGCCTTCAGCTCGTCGGGGTACTTCTTCGGTGCTGCCACGCGGGGCTCCTTCCTGGTCCTATCGGACCATGCTGAGCCCTCCAGAGAAGCGGGGGAACCTCAACCGCCTGCTGCGGCAACTCGAGAATCCGCTCGGCGGTGGTGAGTGCCAGTCACCGCTCGCGGAGTGCGTCAGCGAATCCGCACGCCCGGCTCGAAAACCGTGACAGGCAGGAGCGCGTCTGCTCGAATGGTGTTCGACCGTGGTTCCGACGGTCGTGACCTGGCGGGGGCGGGGGCCGATCGTGAATGCGATGCAAGAAGCCGACTGGTTGCGGCGCGACGAAAGCACAGCGACGACGCGCTCGATCGGGCAGGTCGTGCGCGAATACCGGCTCGCGGCAGGCGCCAATCAGGGCACAGTGGCCGAGGCTCTCGGCCTGACCCAGCAATTTCTGAGCCAGATCGAGAAGGGCAGTCGGAAGGCGACGCTGGAGCATCGTCGTGGTTTTGCTCGGGTCCTCGGGATTCCGCCGGAAGAAGTCGGGCTCGCGCACCCGGCACGAGGGCAGGTGTTCACCGATGCCGACCCATCGGTTGCCGCGAGCCGAGGCCGATGGCGAGCGCAACGCCACTGGCTGAACAGCCACCGCAGCGAACTGGCCCGCATGGCGATCCGATACTACGACGTCGACTATCGCTTACCACGGACATCGCTCATCAGCGGGGAAGGATGGGTGCCCGCCGCCCCCATCGAACTGGACTCGATCCGGCTCCACCTCGACGAGCGGCCTCGGACCATCGAGGTAACCGGAGCCGAGCGGCAAACCCGGCCGGTCCGTCCACTCCGGCTCCGGGATATTCCCTTCGAGACCTACTCCACGGCGGTACGACATCTCGACCCACCGCGCCTCTTCGAGTCGAGACCGAGCTACCGCTATCTCGGCGGAACCATTTCCGACGGGTCCATGAACTTCGGGCTCGCCGCCTACTTCGACAAACTCGATGTCAGCGAGGCACTTGCCCATGAAACGGCGGCCGCCTGCCTGGCACACGCCGCCGCGAGTACAGTGCACCTTCCGAGCTCTCTTCCGTTCCGGGAGTTGATCGGTGACCCGTTCGATGCCGCGCGGCGAGCCATCATTCCAGCCATCACCACGCTGACGATCCGGCTCCGCCGATTCCCGGAATCGCCGACCTTCCTACTGCACTGGCGAGATCCTGATCGGGTCGCTACGGCAGCGGGCCTTTACGACGTGATCCCGGCGGGCGAGTTCCAACCTTCCGGCATAGCCCTGTGGGACCGTCGCAATGACTTCTCGCTCTGGCGCAATATCGTCCGCGAGTACTCCGAAGAACTGCTCGGCCACCCGGAACACGATGGGACTCGGAGCACACCGATCGATTACGCGAACTGGCCACTGTTCCAGAACCTGGGAGCTGCCCGCGACCGCGGGACGATGAGCGTCCACCTCCTCGGTTTCGGGCTCGACGCACTAACGCTGGCGGCCACCCTGCTCACCGTGGTCGTCATCGACAATGACGCCTTCGACGACATGTTCGGCGCAGCGGTGCGCTACAACGATGAGGGCGAGATCGTCGGCATCGGAGATGGCCGTGGCACCGACGGAGTGCCGTTCACACGCGAGGCTGTAACGCGAATGCTAGACACGGAGCCCATGGCCGCACCGGGAGCCGCATGTCTGGCGCTGGCATGGCAACATCGACACAGCTTGATCGGCTGAGATGAACCGGGAGGCCCGATGCCCACGCACTCGCGCACGTTCACCGGAAGCGAGCAGGCGTGGCTTCGATCCCGTACTTATCTGCGCGAACACCGGCTCGAACTCGATCGCGCCGCTGCAGCCCAGTTTCCGGATCTGCACCAGGTTGCGGGCTCTGCACTTCTCGCACGACGTGAATGGCTGCCGGACGGTCCGTTTCCTTTGCACGACATCTCGCTGCGGGGGTTGTTCGACGAACCCGAGATCCCCGACGCACTGCCTCGAAGCTCCGTTCTGCCGATCCGTGAGGACGGCTTGTCGTACGAGACCTATTCGGCGGCGATGCGGGAAATCGCAGCACCGGCGGTGTTCGAAGATCGTCCCACCTACCGGTTGCTGCGCGCCGAGCTGAAGAGCGGTGATCCGGTTCTCGAATTCGGGCTCGGACGCTACTTCGACAGTGTCGACGTAGGCGAAGCCGCTGCCCACGAATTCGCGACGGCCTATCGTGACGGAGTAGTCGAGCCCGGGGTGCGCACAGCGATCACCAATCCGTGCGAGCTACGGCAACGCCCTGCGAACCTCGCGATCAGCACCCTGACCATCCGACGTGATACCCGTACCGGCGAGCGCGAGTTCCTGCTGCACTGGCGCGATCCCCGCAAGACCGGCCATGCGGGCGGCTTGTACCAGGTCGTTCCCGTCGGCATCTTCCAGCCCTCCGGATACGCGACGTGGAACACCCACAACGACTTCTCGCTGTTACACAACATGACTCGAGAATTCGCGGAAGAACTCGGTGGCATCGACGAAGACCATGGCAGCGAGGCAGCCCCCATAGACTACGAGTCCTGGGACTTCGCGCGGCGAATTCGCCTGGCGATCGGCACTGGATCGATCGAAGCGTACTGCCTGGGGCTGGGTGTAGACCCCACGAGTTTCGCCACCGACCTGCTGACGGCGGTCGTCATCGATGGACCGGTCTTCGATGATCTGTTCGGCGACATACCGGCGGACAACGACGAAGGACGAGTGCTCGAATTGCAGCCCTTCACGGTGGAGCGAATTCGGCAGCTCCGCGCCGAACATCCGATACAGGCCGCAGGCGCGGCCGCCCTCGAACTGGCCATCACCGGCTTGCGTTGACCGAATACAGCGACCGGTTGTACAGCACCCGGTTGTTGGTGCCGCTGTCGGCTCCCGAGTCACGCTGATGAAGTGAATATCTCGGAGACGAGCGACCTGCTGCACAACGCTCTCGACCTCGGACTGGAGTTCAAGACGCGCTCGGCGATCTTCGGTCGGCGCGGTACCGCGGAAGAGATCCGCGACCTGCTGGTCACGGACCTTCCGATTCAACCGACCGATGCGGGAACGGTCCTCGACGACTTCCGCGAGCGAGTACTGCCGCTGTGCAAGAACGAAGCGTCGCCACGTTTCTTGGGATTCGGTGACACCGGCGATGATCCGCTCGCACTGGCGGGTAGTCTCCTGGCCACCCTGACCCAGCAGAACCTGATCAATCAGTCGTTCGACAGTCCGAGCGCGACCTTCATCGATATCGCGGTACTGCGCTGGTTGCGCGAACTCCTCGGGTACTCGAACCTCTCCGCCAGCGAGGTCAGGACGGTGTGGGATGTCGGCGGCATGATCACGCCGGGTGGAACGACCAGCAATACGGTTGCCATGATGCTGGCCCGCGAAGCCAAGGCGCCGGGGACCATGCAATCCGGTGTCACCGACCCCGGCCGCTTCGCGATCGTGGTTCCCGAAGGGATCGGGCACTACAGCGTGCGAGCAGCGCTGACCTGGATCGGCTGCGGTGCACAGATCATCGAAGTGCCGACCATGGGATTCCGCTACGACAGGATCGAACTGGCACGAGCGCTCCGACGTCACCACGATCGGGTGATGGCGGTGATCGCCTATGCCGGCGACAGCCGGACCCAGACGGTCGACTACCTGCGGGCGATCCATGACCTCGTCCGGGCGGTCGATCCGACGATCTGGCTGCACGCGGACGCGTGTTGGGGGCTGCTCGCGGCGTTCACACCGACCCTGCGGCGGAAGATCGACGGCATTGCGAATTTCGACAGCATCACCGTCGACCCACACAAGATTCTGGCCGTGCCCTACAGCTCGAGCGCCCTTCTGGTTCGCGACCCCGCCACTGTACGGAGCATTTCGACTTACTCCGATCTGATCATGCAGGAAGACTTCGCTTTCGGGCAGATCACTCCGTTCCTCGGAACCAGGGAGTGGACTTCATTGAAGCTCTGGATGATGTTGCGTGGTCGCGGTCGTAGCGGCCTGGCACAGCTCGCCGAGCGGCGCTGCGACGCCGCCCAGCGGTTCGCTGCACTGGTGGACGCTCACCCGCGGCTGGTCCGACTCAATGCACCGGACCTGGCAGCAGTCGTTTTCGCCTATCTGCCGATCGGCATCGAGGCCGAGCCGCCGGTAGACCGCTGCGCACTCGATCGCATCAACAATCTCAACCTGGCGATTCACGCGCGAATGCTGGCCGAGGGCACGTGGCATCTCCATCAGTTCACGATGCGCGACGACCTGGGCCGGTTACACGGCGGCGCGACCCTCCATCCACTGCGGTTCATGGCAGGAAATCTCGCCATCACCGAAACGCATATGCATGAGCTCCTGGAGTACCTGGAGATCCTCGCCTGCGACATCGAGGGGGACCGAACATGACGGATGCCGAATTTCGCGCGGTGTACGAAGCCACGGGCATGTACGACCGGCTGTTGCTGCCGCATTACTTCGGCGGCATCGAGGACGTCGACCTGATCGGCACCTGGCTGGACGAGCACTACGGCGCGCCGATCTCGGCACTGGAAGTCACCGAGTTCGGTTGCGGTACCGGCCGAATGACCGAAGCACTTGCACCCTTCGCTCGGAATCTGGTGCTCGTTGACGACAGCGAGGTGATGATCTCGGCGGTGTCCCGCAGATTCCCCGATGCGCGAACTCTGTGCGCGGATGCCGGAGATGCTACCCAGTCATTGCTGGCAGCAGGCCGAGCCCAGAGCTTCGACTTGGTGACCGCATTCTGGTCATTGAGCTACCCGATCGGTGCGTTCTTCGAAGAATTGACCGCCGCGGGGGTGCGCCCGCATCCGGACCAGGCGACAGCGCGTGACCGTGCGCACGCTTTCGTGGTGGACCTGCTACGGCTGGTGGCGCCGGGTGGGCATCTTCTCGCCATGCTGTTCGATGCCGAGAGCCCCGAGCAGCAGTTGGTGACCCGGGCTTGGGAGATAGTCGCCCCATTCCCGGACGGGGGACGTTCCTACACCCGCGACGTCCTGATCCACGCCCTTCGTTCCGCGGAGAGTCAGGGGGTGGGCACACTGACACACACACGACGCGGAGGAGTTGCGTGGGCGCCTTCCGCGCGTGCGGCCCTCGAGTGGTTCTTCGGGGTGCACTTCAAGCACCACCCGCGGCTACTCGCCGATACCGATCTCGCCGCCGCGGTGGCTGAGTTCGTCGAATGCAACACGATGCCGAACGGTGGAGTCGCACTTCCGAGTGGTGTCCACATGATCGATTTTCGGGTAGGTGCGCACCCGGCGACATCGGTTCCGAAGGGCCTACGCGCATGACACCCGAACTCTTCTGCGCCGCTGCCGAGGTGTGCCACACCTTCACACCCGCGGGAGGGTACGGGTTGGCCTACGGATCGCAGGCCGTAGAACCCGACTCCTCCCTTGCCGACCTCGACATCGTGCTGGTCGGAGAGAATCGGCCGGGCGCCGCTGAAATGAGCGATCTCGTCGCCGCCGTGTCCCGCATCCATGAGGACTTCGGTCTGCGAGTCGATACCGAGGTCGAGTACGAAACGAAGCTCTTCGCGACCTACGCCGACATCGATCACGCTGTCGGGCTGCGCTGCTTTCCGCGGTCCGCCGGGCGGCTTCGCCCCGGTCCGGTCATCACCGAGATAGATTGGCTCAACTCGTCCGACTTCGCTCAGCGCCTGGCACTTAACGCTCTCACCAGTGCGCATCTCTTTCTCGGCGGGAACGTACACCGCTATCGAGTTGATTCCGCGCGGGCGGAGCGGGCGTTGATACTGCTGGTCTCGTCGATGCTCGGAACCGAAGCCTTCGGGGTGTACGACGCGGTGCAGGCTCTCACCCACGGACCGGACGGTACCCAGGGCAAAGATTTTCTCGGATATCACCGGAACGCGCGCCTTTACGCGACGGTTCGAGCGGGGCTGGCCCGGCTGAGTCGTCCGGCGGATGGGACCTGTAACAATAGCGCCACCAACCCCTCCTGAAAGGAAGCACCGGTGAGCCCTGTCGGCATCACACCGCTCCTCGACCGTGTCACCTCCGCCGTGTCGGAGGCGATCGGGCGAGTCCGTCCGGATATGGCGGATGCGGACCCGGTGGTGCGACGATCCGATCGGGCCGACTTCCAGTCGAACGCCGCGCTTCCGCTGGCGAAGCGGGTCGGAGTGCCGCCGGTCGGCCTCGGCGGCGAACTCGCGCGGTGCCTCGATACCGAGGTGATCGCCGAAGTGGCGGTATCCGGGCCGGGGTTCTTGAACATCACCCTGACCGACCGGGCCGTCTGGGCGAGCGTCGCGGCGCGGCTGGGCGACGAGCGGCTCGGTGTTCCCGCCTCCGAGGCGCAGCAGCGGGTGGTCATCGACTACTCCGCGCCGAATGTGGCGAAGGAGATGCACGTCGGGCATCTGCGCACCACGATCATCGGGGACAGCCTCGCCCGGATCTTCGGCTTCCTCGGTGCCGACGTGGTTCGCGCGAACCACCTGGGCGACTGGGGCACGCAGTTCGGCATGCTCATCCAGTACATCGATGAACATCCCGAATCACACTGGCATACGGCTGAACTCGGCTCCGGTGACAGCGCGGTCTCGGCCCTGGACCGGTTGTACAAGGCCGCGCGGGCGCTCTTCGACGCGGACGCCGCGTTCGCGGACCGGGCGCGCACGCGCGTGGTCGCCCTGCAGGCGGGGGACCCCGCGACCATGGCGCGCTGGCGGGAGATCGTCGCCGAGTCGGAGCGGGCCTTCGGCGCGATCTACGACCGGCTCGGCGTGCTGCTCACCGCCGAGGACTACGTCGGCGAGTCGTTCTACAACGACCAGCTCGCCGACACCGTCACCGAACTCGTCGATAAGGGAGTCGCGGTCGACAGCGACGGCGCCGTTGTTGTGCTTTCCGAGCAGGTCACCGGCCCCGATGATCGACCGGCCGTGCTCATGGCGCGCAAGCGCGACGGTGGCTACGGCTACGACAGCACCGACCTGGCCACCATCAGGTACCGGCTCGCCGCGCTCGGCGCCGACCGGCTGCTCTACGTGACGGATTCGCGGCAGGCCCTGCATTTCCGACTGGTCTTCGAAGCCGCCCGGCGCGCCGGGTGGCTCACCGATGCGATCCGCGTCGACCACGTCGCCTACGGCACCATCCTCGGTCCGGACGGCAGACCGTTCAAGACCAGGGCGGGCGGCACCGTCCGGCTGCTCGGCCTCCTGGACGAGGCCGAGGCGCGGGTCCGCGCCATCGTCGCCGAGAAGAACCCCGAGCTGCCCGCGGCCGAGCTCGATGCCATCGCGCGGCAGGCCGGGATCGGCGCCGTGAAGTACGCCGACCTGTCCACCTCGCGGGTCAAGGACTACACGTTCGACCTCGAGCGGATGACCGCGCTGAACGGAAATACCGGCGTCTACCTGCAGTACGCGCACGCACGGGTGCGCGCCATCCTGCGCCGCACCGGAACGGCGGGCGAGGTCGACGAGCTCGCGCCCCTGGAACCGGCGGAGCGAGCGCTGGCACTCGCCCTCGACGGCTACGGGACGGTACTGGGCGAGGTCGCCGAGACGCTGGAGCCGCACCGCCTCGCGGGCTACCTCTACGACCTCGCGCGCACCTTCACCGGCTTCTACGACGCCTGCCCGGTCGCGACGGCCGACGAGCCCGTGCGCTCGAATCGAGTCGCGCTGTGCCTGCTGACAGCCCGAACCCTGGAGCTCGGGCTCGACCAGCTGGGAATCGCGGCGCCGCACCGCATGTGAGCCGCTATTTGCCTGCCGTGAGCTTCGCGATCGTCGCGTGGAAATCCGGGTGCTGGAACGACAGCTCCTCGGCGGCGTTCGCGTAGTCGAGCGTGGCCAGCACCGCGCGCTCGAGGTGCAGGTTCAACAGCCGCTTGGTGCTCTCGACCGCCTGCTGGGGCAGCTCGAGAATCCGCTTGGCGGCGGCGATCGCCTCGGTGAGCGGGTCGGCGACGACGTGGTTGACCAACCCCATCTCCCGGGCCCGCTCGGCGGTGATCTTGGCGCCGGTGAGCGCGTACTCCTTGGCGAGCAGCAGGCTGGTGTGCAGCGGCCAGGTGAGCGGGCCGCCGTCGGCGGCGACCAGGCCGACCTGGACGTGCGGGTCCTTCAGGTACGCGGTCTCGGCGATGTAGGCGACGTCGCTCAGCGCGACCAGGCTGCAGCCGAGCCCGACGGCGGGGCCGTTGACGGCGGCGACGAGCGGGAGCCGGAGCCGGGCCATGCCGAGCACGATCTCCCGGCCGTGCCGGATGGTCTTGGCGCGCAGCTTCGCGTCCTGGGCCAGCTCGGCGAGGTAGGCGAAGTCGCCACCGGCGGAGAAGGCCTTCC
Organism: Nocardia sp. NPDC057353; assembly: GCF_042667085.1. Taxonomy (NCBI): domain Bacteria; kingdom Bacillati; phylum Actinomycetota; class Actinomycetes; order Mycobacteriales; family Nocardiaceae; genus Nocardia; species Nocardia sp. NPDC057353. The sequence goes on along the minus strand of NZ_JBHVAK010000022.1, from coordinate 83,391 downwards.
CGGCGCCGGTGAGGACGGCGGCCCTGGCCTCCGGGTCGTCGTTGAGCTGCGGCCAGAGCTCGGCGAGGCCGGTGTGCAGCGCGTCGTCCACGGCGTTCAGCGCGTCGGGGCGGTTCAGCGTGATGATCCGGAGCGGGCCTTCGGCGTCGACGCGGATCTCGGCGGGCAGGTCGTACATGATCAGGCTCCTAGGTCGAGGATGCGCTGGGCGATGATGTTCTTCTGGATCTGCGAGGTGCCGCCCATGACGCTCTGGGCGCGGCTGTAGAGGTAGTGGCCGAGCATCTCCTCGTCGCCGGTCCCGGCGACGGCGAGCGCGGCGTGCCCGACGGACTGCTCGACCCAGGTCATGAGCAGCTTGTCCAGCGAGCCGTCGGGGCCGTGGGTGACGCCGTCGAGCTGCTCGGAGAGCCTGCGGCGGACGTGCAGCCGGAGCATCTCGGTCTCGACCGCGGCCCAGGCCAGCTCCGCGGGCTGCGGGCCGGTGACCCGGGATTGCAGCTGCCGCACCGTCTTCGCGTAGCGCGCGGCGAAGCCGAGGGTGGAGGGCTCGCGTTCGTGGCCGACGACGGTCATGGCGAGTTTCCACCCGTCGCCGGGCGCGCCGACCATCTGCGCGGCGGGCACCCTGGCGCCGTCGAAGAGCACCTGCCCGAATTCCTTGGTGACGCCGCTGATCATGGTGAGCGGGCGCTGCTCGATCCCGGGCTGGTTCATCGGGACGATGAAGCCGGAGATGCCGCGGTGCCGCGGCGCGTCGGGGTCGGTGCGGGCGAGCAGCAGGCACCAGTCGGCGACGTCGGAGTAGCTGGTCCAGATCTTGTGGCCGTTGATGACGTAGTCGTCGCCGTCGCGCACCGCGGTGGTGCGCAGCGAGGCCAGGTCGGAGCCTGCCCCCGGTTCGCTGAAGCCCTGGCACCAGCGCTGTGAGCCGTCGATCATGCCGGGCAGGAAGCGCTGCTGCAGTTCGGGGCTCGCATGCCTGCCGAGCCCGACCACCAGGTAGCCGAGGCTGGGGCGGGCGGGGGCGCCCGCGGCGGCCAGCTCCTCGTCCAGGATCACGTCGTAGACCGGCGGCAGCGCGTGCCCGCCGAACTCGGCGGGCCAGGAGAGGCCGAAGAACCCGGCCTCGTAGAGCGCGCGGTGCCACTCGCCCGCGCGCGCCCAGTAGGCGTCGCCGGAGGTCGGGAACTCGCCCGCCACCCCCGCCAACCAGGTGCGCAGCCGGGCCCGGAACTCGGCCTCCGCGGGTGAGTCACGAAAGTCCATGGTCGATCTCCTCCAGACGGACGGCGAACAGTTCGGTCGCGGTGAGCACCCGGCGCAGGAACAGGTGCGCCAGGCACTCCCAGGTATTGCCGATGCCGCCGTGCACCTGGATCGAGGTCTCGCACACGGTGCGCGCGGCGCGCGCGGTGTAGACCTTGGCGATCCGGGCGGCGCGCAGCGCCTCGGCGGGCGGCAGCTCGTCGACGGCCCACGCGGCGTGCCTGAGCACGCTGATCGAGCCCTCGAGCAGCGCCCTGCTCTCCGCGAGCAGGTGCGCGACGGCCTGGTACGAGCCGATGGTGTGGCCGTACTGCTCGCGCACCCGCGCGTACTCGACGGCCAGGTCCTGGGCGCCGCGCGCCGCGCCGAGCAGGTCGGCGGTGGTGGTGGTGACCGCGAGCGCCCGCCACTGCGTGAGCTGGTCGGACGAGAAGTCGCCGAGAAGTTCGGTGCTGCCGCTGATCTCGGCGGAGCGCCGGGTGAGGTCGGCGCCGGGCACCCGCTCCCCCACCTCGGCGGCGAGCAGCTCCCGGCCGTCGATGAGCAGCACCCGCTGCCGCCCGGCGGAGCCCGCAGGCTGCTCGCCGCCGGCACCACCCGGAGCGGCGGCGCCGATCCCGCCGGACTGTTCGCCGTAGGTGGCGACGTCTATCGCGCGGCCGTCGACCCCGATGGTCGCGCCTGCGTCGGCCGGGCCGCGCAGGTCGTCGGCGAGCACCGGACCGAGGAAGGGCACGTCGACCAGGCCGCGCGCGAACTCCTCGGCGACCAGCGCCACCTCGACCCCGGAGGCGCCGTCGGAGCGCAGCGTGCGCCAGCCCGCGGTGCTCACCGCCTTCTCCAGCCGGGCCCGCCGGGCGGCATCGTCCAGCTCGGCCACCGATCCGGGGCCGAGGTCGTCGGCGAGCTTCGCCGCGGCGTCGCGCAGCTGGCGCTGCTCACTGGTCAGTCGGACGTCCATAGCGCTCCTCGAGGACTCGGCGCAGCACCTTGCCGGAGGGCAGGCGCGGGATCTCGGGCACGAACACGACCCGGCGGGGTCGCTTGTAGCCGGCCAGGTGGGTGCCGACCAGCGCGATCAGCTCGTCGGCGGGGACACCGTCGGCGTGCACGGCGGCCACGACGGCCTCGCCGTCGCGCTCGTCGGGGGTGCCGAAGACGGCGCAGTCGCGCACCAGCGGGTGCGCGTGCAGCACCGCCTCGATCTCGGCGGGCGCCACCTGGAAGCCGCGCACCTTGATCATCTCCTTGGCCCGGTCGGTGAGCCGGATCCAGCCGTCGGCGTCCACCCAGCCGACGTCGCCGGTGCGGTACCAGCCGTCGTCGAAGGCGGCCGCGGTCTCGGAGTCCGGCAGGTACCCGGCCATGACCGAGGCGGCGCGGCACTGGATCTCGCCCAGTTCGCCCGGCGGCAGCGGTTCGCCGCTGCCCAGCTCGGCCACCCGGATCTCGACGCCGGGGGCGGCGCGGCCGACGGTGTCCAGCCTGGCACCGGTCAGCGGGTTGCAGGCGATCACCGGCAGCTCGCTGGCGCCGTAGGCGGGCAGCCACGGCACGCCGGTGCGGGCGGTCACCCGCTCGGCGACGTCGGCGGTGACCGGGGTGGCGCCCCACATGATGTAGCGCAGCGAGCTCAGGTCGTAGCGCTCCAGCTCCGGGTGCGCGGCGATGGCGAGGGCGATCGGCGCGACCGCCATCTCGACCGTGATCCGCTCGGCGGCGATGGTGCCGAGCACGGTGTCCAGGTCGAAACGGCGGTGCAGCCGCATGCTCGCGCCCGCCGCGAGCACGGTGAGGATATTGAGCAGCCCGAGGATGTGCGAGGGCGGCGTGGCGATCTGCAGCCGGTCGGCGGCGGTCAGCCCGAGCACCTCGGTCCACTGCCGCACCGCGACCGCGAGCGAGCCGTGCGTGTGCCGCACCGCCTTCGGCAGCCCGGTGGTGCCCGAGCTGAAGACCAGCACCGCGTCGGCGTCCGGGGCGGGTGGGACATCCGTCGGCTCGGCCGGGGTGATCGGCTCGTCCAGGTGCCGCATGGGCAGCAGCCCGGCCAGCACCTCGGTGTCGCCGACGGCGTGCGCGGCCTCGGTGATCGCCAGCGCGTGCTCGACCTCGCCCGCCTTCCACGCCGGGCTGAGCAGCACGACGGCGGCGCGCAGCTGCCACACCGCCAGCACGGCGATCACGAACTCGGGGCGGTTGGCCGACATGAGCGCGACCCGGTCGCCCGCGCGCACCCCGCGCCCGGCCAGCTCGGCCGCGAGCCCCGCCGCGAGCGCGCTCAGCTCGGCCCCGGTGTAGCTGCGATCGTCGAAGCGGAGCGTCCCGTCAACCGCCATCTTGGAACTTCCCGTCGCATAGGTGAGAATGTAATTCTCTTTGCACTAGAATATACGTACCAGGAGGAGGCTGTTCATGGCGAGACCCAGTTCGTCCGGTCCGGTGGACGGCACCGTGACCGTGATCCTGAACGGTAAGAAGACGACGGTGCCGCGACGCGAGGGCGAGACCCTGTTGGAGACCGCGCGGCGCGCCGGGCTCGCCCCGCCGTTCTCCTGCGAGCAGGGCAACTGCGCCACCTGCATCGCCCTGGTCACCGACGGGCACGCGGTCATGCGGAACAACGAGGCGCTGGCCGACGACGAGATCGAGGAGGGGTACATCCTCACCTGCCAGGGCGTGCCGGACACAGCCGATATCACCGTCGACTACGAGTAGCGGCACCGGGCGCGGGCGGTCCGATGGCCGCCTGCGCCCGGTGCGCCTGCCAATCAGCGCAATTCGCGCGCGAGGACCGCGATTATCTCCCTGGTGCGCCGCTTCGAGGCGACCAGGGTCTCGCGATCGTCGCCGATCGGCAGCAGCCGGATCGAGAGGTCGGTGGCGCCCGCCTCGGCGTAGCGGCGCAACCCGGCGGCGATGGCCTCCTCGTCACCGGCGATGCAGAGATCCCCGATGTCGCGGGCGTCGCCCTGCTCCAGCAGCCGCTGGTAGTTCGGCGAGACCTCGGCCTCGCCGAGGATCCGGTTGGCCCGCGCCTTCGCCTCGTCCACCTCACCGGCGGCGCAGAGGCAGACCGGCAGCCCGGCCACGATCCGCGGCGCGGGCCTGCCCGCCTCCGCGGCCGCCTTGCTGATCTTCGGCAGCACGTGCTGCTCGATCGCGCGCTCGTCGGCCATCCACAGCACGGTGCCGTCGGTCCGCTCGCCCGCGATCCGCAGCATGACCGGGCCGAGCGCGGCGATCAGCACCGGAACCGGCGCCACCGGGCCGAGGTCGAGCGGGTTGTGCACGGTGAAGGTGTCGTTCTCCACGTCCACCGAGCCGGTGCCGCGCAGCGCGGCGTTCAGCACGTCGAGGTAGTCGCGGGAGTAGGCGGCGGGCTTCTCGTAGGGCAGCCCGAGCATGTCCTGCACGATCCAGTGGTGCGAGGGCCCAACGCCCAGCGCCAGCCGCCCGCCGGCCGCGGCGTGCGCGGAGAGCGCCTGCCTGGCCAGCGCGATCGGGTGCTGCGCCTGCAGCGGAACCACCGCGGTGCCCAACTCGATCCGCGAGGTCTTCAGCCCCATGGCCGCGATGGTGATGAGCGCGTCGAAATCGGTGGGGATCTGCGGAATCCAGGCGGTGTCCATCCCCGCCGATTCCGCCCACTCGATATCGCGCAGCATGCGCTCCAACTTCCGGCCGGAATCGCCCTTCTCCGGACCGATCATCACGCCGATGCGCACGGTGCCTCCCACCGGGTCGTGGACCAACTTTGCACGTGGTTGTTCATTGGCGGATATGCTACTTGCACAAAATGAGAATGCCAATACCGCTCGCGCGAGGAGAACCATGCCCGACCAGGACCGTCCGCTGCTCGACCGCACCGTGGTGATCTCCGGCGCCAGCCGGGGAATCGGCCTCGCCATCGCCGTCGCCGCCGCCGAGCAGGGCGCGAACGTGGTGCTGCTGGCCAAGACCGCGGACCCGCACCCGCGGCTGCCCGGCACCGTGCACACCGCCGCCGCCGAGGTGGAGGCGGCGGGCGGCAAGGCCGCGGCGGTCGTCGGCGACGTGCGCCGGGAGGAGGATGTCGCGCGGGTGGTCGCGACCGCCGTCGAGCGCTTCGGCGGCATCGACATCTGCGTCAACAACGCCTCCGCCATCGCCACCGAGCCGACGCACGAGCTGAGCCCCAAGCGTTTCGACCTCATGCAGGACATCAACCTGCGCGGCACCTTCCTGCTCACCGCCGCCGCCCTGCCGCACCTGCGCACCTCGCCCAACCCGCACGTGCTCACCATCGCGCCGCCGGTGAACCTGAACCCGCGCTGGCTCGGCGCGCACCCGGCCTACACGCTCTCCAAGTACGGCATGACGCTGCTCTCCCAGGGGTGGGCGGCCGAGTACGCCGACGCGGGCATCGCCTTCAACTGCCTGTGGCCGCAGACCTACATCGCCACCTCCGCGGTGGCGGCGCTGCCGGACGCGGAGAATCAGCTCGCCGCGGCGCGCAGTCCGCGGATCATGGCGGACGCCGCGGTCGCCATCGTGACGCAGCCCGCGAAGCAGGTCACCGGCAACTGCTTCCTGGACGCCGACGCGGTCGCGGTCTACGCCGGAATCGACGACCTGACCCGCTACGGCGGCGGGGACACCCCGACGCCGGATCTCTTCCTGGACTGAGGTTCCCATGACGCATCCCCCTACCCCGCTGCGTGTCGTGCAGTGGGCGACCGGCACCATCGGCGGCTACGCGCTGCGGTCGGTGCACGCGCACCCCGGGCTGGAACTGGCCGGGGTGCGGGTGCACTCGCCTGCGAAGGTCGGCCGGGACGCGGGCGAGATCGCGGGCACCGCGCCGATCGGCGTCGCGGCGATCGGCACCCTGGACGAGGTGCTGGCCCTGCGCCCGGACTGCGTGCTCTACATGCCGCTCGCCTTCGACGCCGACGAGGTCTGCGCGCTGCTCGCGGCGGGGAGCAATGTGGTGACGACCTGCGGGCTCTTCCACCACCCTGCGAGCACCGAGCCCGCGCTGCGCGAGCGGGTCGCGGCGGCCTGCGCGGCGGGGGGGAGCACGCTGCACAGCACCGGGAGCAGCCCGGGGTTCATCACCGAGGCGGTGCCGCTGGTGCTGACCTCGCTCCAGCGCGAGCTGACCGGGCTGGTCATCGACGAGTACGCCGACCTCTCCCGGCGGGACTCGCCCGAGCTGCTCTTCGACGTCATGGGGTTCGGGCGGGAGCGGACGGCGGTGAACGAGTTCCTCGCCCCGCACATGGCGGGCAGCTTCGGGCCGTCGCTGCGGTTGCTCGGCGATGCCGTCGGGCTGCCGCTCGACGACGTTGTGGCGCACGCGGAGCTGGCCACCGCGCGCGGCGAGGTGCGGATCGCGGCGGGCACCATTCCCGCCGGGACCGTTGCGGCGCAGCGCATCACGGTGTCGGGAATGCGCGGCGGCGCGGAGCTGGTCGGCTTCCGCGCCACCTGGTACTGCACCCGCGACCTGGCGACCGATTGGCGGCTCGGGGACACCGGCTGGCACGTCTCGGTGCGCGGCGACGCGCCGATGGAGGTCGATATCCGGTTCGCGGTGCCGCTGGAGCGGATGGCGGCGGTCTCGCCCGCCTTCACCGCCAACCGGGCGGTGAACGTCGTTGCCGCGGTGTGCGCGGCCGAGCCGGGGATCCGCAGCAGCGTGGAGCTGCCGCAGATCATCCCCCGGCTGGGCTGAGGTCGATCGCGGCCGGGTCGGCGGCACCGGGCCGAATCCACCTCCCGGAGGGCCGCTACCGCGCGGCGGCCGCGGCCTCGGCGCGGTGCAGCTCCACGGCGGCCTGCGTTTCCGCCATGACCAGGTCGGCGTTGATCTGGGCGCCTGCCATGGCCCCGGCCGCCGCGGCGGCACCGACCTGCGCGGAGAGGTCGGTGACGTTGCCCGCCACCCAGACACCGGGCACCTCGGTACGGCCGAAGGCGTCGGCGGGCACGGTCTCGCCCAGGCCGGACGGGTGCTCGACCGGCACCAGACCGAGCCCGGCGAGCAGCCCGCCGCGCGCCACCATGCGCGGCCCGACCACGATCGCCTCGCGCGCCAGCACGGTGCCGTCACCGAGCCGGACTCCGGTGATCCGATCGTCGGTGACCACCACCTCCGCCACGGTCCCCGACACCAGCGCGATCCCCCGCGCGGCCAACTGCTCGGCCTGCTCGGCGCCGGGCGGCGCGGTGTGCGCGAAGACCGTCACGTCGGCGCTCAACTGCCGGAAGAGCAGCGCCTGGTGCACCGCGTTCGGCCCGGTCGCGATGATGCCGATCGCCTTGTCGCGCACCTCCCAGCCGTGACAGTAGGGGCAGTGCAGCACATCCCGCCCCCAGCGCTCGCGCACGCCGGGAATCTCCGGCAGCTCGTCCACCAGCCCGGTGGTGACCAGCAGCCGGCGCGCCGCGGTCACCCGCCCGTCCGCGAGCTCGACGGTGAACCCCGACTCGTCGCGCGCCACCGCCCGCACCTCGCCAGGCACGACCTGCCCGCCGTACCCGCGCACCTCGTCCCGCCCGCGCGCCACCAGCTCGGCGGGCGGCATGCCGTCCCTCGCCAGCAACCCGTGCACCCCGTCCGCCGGGGCATTGCGCGGCGCCCCCGCGTCGACCACCAGCACCGAGCGCCGCGAGCGCGCCAGCATGAGCGCCCCGTTCAGCCCGGCGGCGCCACCGCCGATCACCACCGCGTCGTAGCCGTCCAGAATCTCCTCGGTCACCCTGACCACCTCCTCGGGTTCCGAGGGTGCCCGCAGTCCGGCGGATCCGGCAAGGAAGTTTGCCGTGGCGGCAAAATCAGCGCGGCAGCCCGACCAGGTCGGCGGCCAGCTCGGCATGCCGGTCGAAGTACTCCGCCCGCGCCAGGACCAGGTCGTTCAGCCGGCCGAAGACCTCGAACCCGACCGCGCCGAACAGCTGCGTCCAGGCCAGCATGACCAGCTCCAGCTGCTCCTCCGGCATCCCCTCCGGCTGCTGCTCGATCAGCGCGCGCAGATCCGCGCGCACGGCGCCGGGCAGCGGCGCGCCGCCTGCGGGCGGTGTGCCGTGCGCGCGCACGATGCCCGCCAGCTGCAGCAGCACCGCGGCGGCGGGCTCGACGGTCTCCGGCGGCGCGGTGTAGCCGGGCACCGGTGTGCCGTAGAGCAGCCCGAACTCGGCCGGGTGCGCCAGCGCCCACGCGCGCACCGCGCGCCAGACGGCGAGCCACTGCGCACGGGGCCGGTCGGCGGGAACGGCGGCGGCGGCATCGCGCAGATCGCGGTACGCGTCCACGATCAGCGCGGTGAGCAGGGCATCGCGGCTGGGGAAGTAGCGGTAGAGCGCTGAGGCCACGATCCCCAGGTCCCTGGCGACCGCGCGCAGCGAGAGGTTCGCGCCGTCTTCGGCCAGGCGGCGCCGCGCGGCGGACCCGTCGGGTCCGCGACCGCCCTGCTGCTCGCCGAGCGGGGGATGCGGGTCCGGCTGCTCAGCCGCGCGGGCAGCGGCCCCGCGCACCCGGCGATCGAGCGGGTCGCCGCGGATGCCGCCGACCCGGAGGCGCTGATCCGGCACAGCACCGGCGCCGCCGCGCTCTACTGCTGCGCGGGCCCGGCCTACCACCGCTGGGCCGCCGAGTGGCCGCAGCTCGGCGCGGCCTTCGTCCGGGCGGCCGAGGCCACCGGCGCGGTCTACGCGGCGACCGGCAACCTCTACGGCTACGGCCCGGTCGACGGCGCCATGACCGAGGAGCTGCCGCTGCGCGCGACCACCCGCAAGGGGCGGGTGCGGGCCCGGCTGTGGGAGTCGGCGCTGGCCGCGCACCGGGCCGGGCGGATCCGGGCCGTCGAGGTGCGCGGCTCCGACTACCTCGGCGCGGGCGCGGTCACCCCGTTCGGGGTGCTGGTGCTGCCGAAGGTGCTGGCCGGGCGCCCGGCAGCGGTCCCCGCCGACCTGGACGCGCCGCACAGCTGGACCTTCGTCGGCGACGTCGCGACCATGCTGGTCGCGGTCGCCGCCGACCCCGCGTGCTGGGGCAGGCCGTGGCACGTCCCCACCCCGCCGCCGGTCTCGATCCGGGCGCTGGCCGGGCGCGCCGCCGAGCTGGCGGGCGCACCGCCCGCGCGGCTGCGGCCCATGCCCGCGACGGCCCTGCGGCTGGCCGGGCTCTTCGACCCGGGCGCGCGCGAGATGGTGGAGCTGCAGTACCAGTTCCGCCGCCCGTTCGTGCTCGACTCCACCGCCGCGATCGCCGCGCTCGGGCTCACCCCGACGCCCACCGACGCCGCCCTCCGCGCGACCATCGCGGGGTAGGTTCCGGCAACTCCGTTTGCCGCGGTGGCAACATGGAGTGATGGACGACGACCTCGACCGCGCGCTGGACGCGGTCGGCCCGCGGCTGCGGGCGCTGCGCAAGCAGCGCGAGACCACGCTGGCGTCGCTCGCCGAGGCCACCGGGATCTCGGTGAGCACGCTCTCCCGGCTGGAGTCCGGCAGCCGGAAGCCGACGCTGGAGCTGCTGCTCCCGCTGGCCAGGGCGCACGGGGTCACGCTGGACGAACTGGTCGACGCCCCGCCGACCGGTGACCCGCGGGTGCACCTGCGCCCGGTGCACACCCGCGGCATGACCTTCCTGCCGCTCACCCGGCGGCCCGGCGGGATCCAGGCGTACAAGCTGGTGATCCCGGCGGGCGACAGCAGGCGCGAGCCGACCCAGCAGACGCACGAGGGGTACGAGTGGGTCTACGTGCTCAACGGCAGGTTGCGGCTCGTGCTCGGCGAGCACGACCTGGTGCTCACCCCGGGTGAGGCGGCCGAGTTCGACTGCCGGGTGCCGCACTGGTTCGGCTCCGCGGACGCCGAATCGGTGGAGTTCCTCAGCCTCTTCGGCAAGCAGGGCGAGCGCGCCCACCTGCGCGCCCGCCCGCGCGCGGAATCGGGCTGAGGCCGGCTGCCGCTGCCCGCGCGCCCGACCGCGCGTCGAACCGAGCCAAGGCGGGCCGTTGCTCGCGCACCTGGCCGCGCCCGCCGGATTCCGCGCCCGCCGGATTCCGCGCCCGACGGACTCCGCAGACGGCGGACTCCCGACGGCGACGAGTTCCCGCCGGCGACGCGCTCAGCCCAGGTGCCTGCGCAGGAAGTGCAACTGGTGCTCGATCGCGGCCGGGTGGAAGTCGCCGCCGGGCCAGACGTCGAAGTGGTCACCCGGGTAGTGGCGCACCTCGGCGCGGGCGGCGAAGGCGGCCTTGGCGGCGGCGTGCGGCGGGGCGGCGCGGTCGAAGTCGGCGATCTGCACCAGGACCGGGACGGTGATGTCGGCGGCGCGGCGGGCCGGGCGGTACGCGGGGAGCGTCAGGAGCACGGCGGGGTCGATGCCGTTCTCCCAGGTCGGGCCGCTCAGCGCGCGGTACGAGCGCTCGTAGCCGTCCAGCGAGAGCGCCGCGCCGCTGCCGGGCGCGCCGACCAGCGGGATCAGCCCCCGCTCGCCGCGCAGCCGGGCGATTCCGGCGCGCACGCCCCCCGCGGCGCCCCGCAGCGAGGCGAGCGGGCCGCCGTGCCGCACGGCGTGCCGCACCGCGGCGCGGCCGTCGACCAGCGGGGTCAGCGAGACCACCGCCGCCACCCGCGGCTCGACGCCACCGCTCCGCGGCACCGCCGCACCCGCGTGCCGCGCGGCATCCGGCCGGAGCCCGGGCGCGGCGCCCGGGGCTACGCTCGCCTGCGCGGCGGCCCCGTACTCCGCGGCGAGGGCGAGCACATGCCCGCCGGACATCGAAACCCCCCACAGCACGACCCGTTCCGGATCGACCCCGGGCAACCCGGCGGCCGCCGAGACGGCCGCGCGGTAGTCCGCGATCTGGTCGCGCATCCGCAGCCGCTGGCGCGGCTCCCCCGCACTCGCCCCGAAACCACGGAAGTCGAAGGCGAGCGCGTCGATCCCGGCCCCGGCGAGCGCGGCGGCGAAGGCGGCGAGTCCGGAGTCCTTGGTCCCCCCGAACCCGTGCGCGAGCACCGCGACCGGCCGCCCCGCCGGACCGGCGAAGTCATCGGCGGTGGCCGTGAAATGCCAGGCATCGCAGCGGGTCCCGGCCGAGTCGAAGGTGAGCGCGGTGGCGCCCGCGGGCAGTGTGGTCATGACGTTCCCCGATCGACCGGCACCCGGCCGTAGACGGTGCGCAGCCACACGGTGACCACGGCGTTGACGTAGTTCTCCCGGTCCAGCCCGGTACCGAGCGTGAGCCGTTCCAGCAGCCGCTCGTTGAGCAGCAGCAGCACATCGGCGAGCGCGGTGGCGTCGGCGCCGTCCGGGGCCCGGCCCGCGGCGCGCTCGTCGTCGATCATGGCGGCGATGGCGGGGATGAAGGCCTGCCGGTCGTCCTCCCACATCCGGCGCACCTCGGGCGAGGCGTTGCGCGCCTCCAGCGCTGCCCGGAACAGGTGCCGGTGCCGCTCGGAGAACTCCACCAGGCTGCGCGCGGTGTGCTCGATCCGCGCCGCCGGGTCGCCGGGGCCGACCAGCACGTCGGTGACGGCGAAGACGGCGTCGTACATCTCCTCCAGCGTCGCGGCCACCGCGGCGGCCTTGTTCTCGAAGTAGAAGTAGAAGGCCGAGCGGGTGAGCCCGGCGCGCTTGGCGATCTCGGCGATGGTGATCGGGTCCAGGTTGCCGCCGCTGTCCTTCAGCAGCTCGGCCAGCGCCGCGAGCAGCGCCGAGCGCCGCAGGTCACCACGGTGCGGGGCCCTGCGGTCGGTGCGGGCGCGGGCGTTCACCTGGCAGGCACCCGCCCGGCGCGCCGATACCCGGCGGGCAGCTCGCGCACCCGCAGGTCGTGCTCGTAGAGCCAGTAGTCGAGCTGCTGGGTATGCCGCGCGGTGTTCATCATGTGCCCGATGAACTTCTGCTCGTCCTCGGCGATCACCCGCTCCATCTCCGCATCCGACGGCGGGCGGTAGTGCCCGGCCGCGAAGGCCGCGACCAGCCGCGCCTGGCATTCCACGAACGGGAAGAGCGTGGGGAACGGCTGCGCGAAGCCGACGAAGGCCAGGTCGTCCAGCCCCGGCTTGAAGATCCGCTTGTAGAGCTGGATCTTGTTTCCCGGCGCGCTGAGGAACTCCGGGTCGAAGAAGGGGAAGGTGATGTTGTAGCCGGTGCAGTAGATGATGACGTCGAAGTCCTTCGCCTGCCCGTCCTCGAAGTGCACGGTTCGCCCGTCCAGCTTGGCGACATTGCCGACCGCGGTCACGTCGCCGCTGCCGAGCCGCAGCGGCAGCTCGACCGACTGGGTGGGGTGCGCCTCCATGAATTTGTGGTTCGGCGCGGGCAGCCCGTAGTTCACCGGGTTGCCGGAGATGACCGGGGTGAAGAGCTGCGCCAGCTTGCGCTGCCAGCGCAGCGGCACGTACGGCACGGTGCGGTAGTAGCGGTCGGCGGGGGTGCCCGCCAGGTACTTGGGCACCACCCAGGCGCCGGAGCGGGTGGAGAGCCAGACCTCGTTGTCCATGCTGCGCGAGGAGAGCTCGACGGTGATGTCGGCGGCGCTGTTGCCGATGCCGACGATCAGGATGCGCTTGCCGTACAGGTCGAGCGGGGTGCGCGGGTCGACGTAGGCGTGCGAGTGGAAGGAATCGCCGGTGAACTCGCCGGGGAAGTCGGGGAAGCGCGGGTCCCAGTGGTGTCCGTTGGCCACCACGAGCAGGTCGAAGCGGCGCTGCTCGCCGCGCTGGGTGGCGATGCGCCAGCCGCCGTCCGGCAGCCGCTCGGCGTGCGCGACGCCGTTGCCGAACTCGATCCGGCGCTTCAGCTCGAAGGCGGCGGCGTACCCCTCCAGGTACTCCTTGATCTGGCTGTGGTGCGGGAAGTCCGGGTAGGTCTCCGGCATCGGGTAGTCGCGGAAGGAGAGCTGGTACTTCGAGGTGTCGATGTGCAGCGAGCGGTAGGCGGCGCTGTGCCCGTTCGGGTTGCCGAAGGCCCAGTTGCCGCCGATCCGGTCGGACGACTCGAAGCAGGTGTACGGAATCCCGTAGTCGCCGAGCATCTTCCCGGTGGTCAGACCGCTGATTCCGGCGCCGATCACGGCGACCGTCGGATGGGACATCGGACCTCCTGGCAGTGCACCGCCGTCCGGATCGTGACGGCGATCACACGCACTCTAAGCCTGCTTTCGACGCGCGTCAACAAAAATCCACGCTTGTTTCTGGAACAGGTTGCAGCTACGGTCTTCGGAGGCCGTGGCCGATCCCCCGACCCCGGTTTCCAGGGGAGAAGACATGCGCGGCAGTCATTTTCGGTCGGTCCGGGTGGCCGTCGTCGGCGCCGGGTTCGGCGGGATCTGCGCGGCGCTGCGGCTGCGCGCGGCCGGGCACCGGGCGGTGACGGTCTTCGACGCCCGCTCGGGCGTCGGCGGCACCTGGGCGGCGAACCGCTACCCCGGCGTCGCCTGTGACGCGCCCTCGCACATGTACAGCTACTCGTTCGTCGAGCCGCCCGCCTGGTCGCGCCGGTTCGCTCCCGGCGCGGAGATTTGCGGCTACCTCGAGCGCTGCGCCGCCGGGCTCGCCGTGCGCACCGGCACCGCGGTCACCGCCGCGCGGTGGACCGGCGCGGACTGGCTGCTGACGCTCGGCGACGGCACCGCGGAGCGGTTCGACGTGCTGGTCGCGGCCACCGGGCAGCTCGCGGTGCCCGCCGTGCCGCCGCTGCCCGGGCTCGCCGAGTTCGCAGGCACCGTGCTGCACACCGCGGAGTGGCCGGAGGATTTCGACCCGGGGGGCCATCGGATCGCGGTGGTCGGCACCGGGGCGAGCGCGGTGCAGCTGGTCCCGAGGCTGGCCGGGCGGGCGCAGGGGCTCACCGTCTTCCAGCGCAGCGCGCCCTACGTGCTGCCGAAACCCGATGTGCCGTACGGGGTGCGGGCGCTGCACCGGCGCTTCCCCGCCGTCCGCAAGCTGACCCGGGCCGCGTTCTGGACCGGGCTGGAGCTGCTCACCCTCGGCTTCTGGCGCTGGCCCGCGCTGCTCCGGCCGCTGGAGCGGGCGCACGCGAAGGCGCTGCGGCGCAGCGTCGCCGATCCGGCGCTGCGGGCCGCGCTGACGCCGAAGGACCGGGCCGGGTGCAAGCGCATCCTGATGGCGAGCGGGTACCACGCCGCGTTCGATCGCCGGGACGTCGCGCTGGTCACCGAGCCGATCACCGCGGTCGAGCTCGGCGCGGTGCACACCGCCGCCGGGCGGTACCAGGCCGACACCCTGGTCTTCGCCACCGGGTTCGACACCGGCGGCTTCGCCACCACGCTGGAGATCAGGGGTCGCGGCGGCGCCACCCTGGCCGAGCGGTGGGCGGGCGGCGCCCGCGCGCACCTCGGGCTCACCGTGCCCGGGTTCCCGAATCTGTTCCTGGTCTACGGGCCGAACACCAATCTCGGCTCCGGCTCCATCGTCTTCATGCTGGAGACCCAGGCCGCGCACATCGCGGCCGCCGTCACCCGGCTCGCCGCCGCGCCCGCGGGCTCCGCGCTCGAGGTGACCGCGGCGGCCTTCGCCCGCTGGTCCCGGCTACTCGACCGCCGGTTCGCCCGGCCGCTGGCTTGGAACTCCGGCTGTCGCAGCTGGTATCGGGACGCCGCGGGCCGCGATACCCACAACTGGCCGGGCGCGCTGCTGGAGTACCGGTTGCGCGCGGCCCGCCCGCGCCGACGCGACTACCACCTGTCGCCGCCGATCGGCTGATCCACCCGGCTCAGTCCAGAACCGCGATCGCCTCGACCTCGATCATGAGGTCCGGCTCGGCCAGCGCGACCACCGGAATCAGCGTGATCGGTTTGGTCGGGTCCACCCCCAGCTTGGCGGCGACCCGCGCCGCCCCCTCGCCGAGCAGCGGGAACTTCTCCGGCGACCAGTCGACGACGTAGAGCGTCAGCTTGGCGACGTCGTCGAAGGTGCCGCCCGCGTCGGCCACCGCGGTGGCGACGTTCAGGTACGCCTGCTCCACCTGGGCCGCGAAATCACCGGCGCCGACCGGGTTTCCCTCGGCATCCCGCGCCACCTGCCCGGCCAGGAAGACGAAGCGGCTGCCGGTGGCGATAGCGGACTGCCGGTAGACCTCCGGCTTGGGCAGGCCGTCGGGGTTGCGCAGTTCCACGGTCATGGCTGACTCCTTCGAATGGGGATCGGATCGCCCTTACAATAACGCCGTTATGTATTCTGTGTCCATGGCACGGACGAAGAATCCGCGGACGCGGGCACTGCTGGTGGAGCGGGCGGCGCAGATGCTGGCCCGGCGTGAGCCGATCACGCTGCGCGCCCTGGTCGCGGGCACCGAGGTCTCGACCATGGCGGTCTACACCTACTTCGACGGGATCGACGGGCTGTGGCGCGCGGTGCGCCAGGAGGGGTTCACCCGGCTCGCCGCCGAACTCGCCACCGTCGCGGTGACCGCCGACCCGGTCCGCGACCTCACCGCGCTCGGGGCGGGGTATCTCGCCAATGCCGTGGCGAATCCGGACCTGTACCGGGTGATGTTCGACGCCACCGCCGAGCTGGAGGACGCGGCGGCCGCCGACGCCTCGCTCGGCCTGCTGGTCGCCGCGGTCGCCAGGGCCGTCGGCGCGGGTCGCTTCGCGCCGGAGACCGATCCAGCGGTCACCGCGCTCCGGGTCTGGGTGATCGGCCACGGGCTGGCGAGCCTGGTCGCCACCGGCCCGCTGCCCGCCGAGACGCTCGCGCACGGCGAACCGATGCTGGTGGCGCTGTTCGTCGCGGCGGGCGACGAACCGGAGCGCTGCGCCCGCTCGGTGGCGCGCGGCTGGCACCAGGAGCCGGGGCCGCGACCCGATCGAGTATGAATCGATCAGTACACCCGACGAGAGGACCGACATGACCAGCACCGCACCCCGCACGGCGATCGTCACCGGAGCCGCGCGCGGCATCGGCGCCGCCACCGCGCGCCGCCTGGCCGCCGACGGCCTCGCGGTCGCCGTCTTCGACCTCGACGAGGCGGCGAGCGCGGCGTCGGCGGAGCAGATCGCCGCGGCGGGCGGGAAGGCCATCGGGCTCGCGGTCGACGTGGCCGACGAGGAGGCGGTGGCGGCCGGGGTGAGCCGCGTCGCCGAGGAACTGGGCGCGCCCACCGTGCTGGTCAACAATGCCGGGATCCTGCGCGACAACCTGCTGTTCAAGATGACCGCGGGCGACTGGGACGCGGTCATGAACGTGCACTTGCGCGGTGCCTTCCTGATGAGCCGCGCCACCCAGAAGTACATGACCGAGGCGAAGTTCGGCCGGATCGTGAACCTCTCCAGCACCTCCGCGCTCGGCAACCGCGGCCAGGCCAACTACTCGGCGGCCAAGGCGGGGCTGCAGGGCTTCACCAAGACGCTCGCCATCGAGCTCGGCAAGTTCGGCGTCACGGTGAACGCCATCGCGCCCGGTTTCATCGCCACCGACATGACCGCGGCCACCGCCGAGCGGGTCGGGGTGACCTTCGAGCAGTTCACCGAGGCCGTGGTCGGGCAGATCCCGGTGGGCCGGGCGGGGCAGCCGGAGGACATCGCGCACACCGCGTCGTTCCTGGTGAGCGAGGGCGCGGGGTTCGTCTCCGGCCAGGTGATCTACGTGGCGGGCGGCCCGACGGACTGACCGGTCACGGCAGCGGCGGCAGCTCCAGGTTCTCCCGGAAGGTGCCGCCGACGTAGTCCTCGCCGACAATGCCGCGCTTGCGCAGCAGCGGCAGCAGCCCGTCGAGGACGTACTCGCGGCCGCGCGGGTCGGCGAGCCCGCCCAGGGTGACGAGGTCGAGCACGCCCGCGTCGTAGCGCTCGGCGATGGCGTCGGCGATCTGCTCGACGGTGCCGGTCTCGGCCCAGTGCCCGGTGTCCTTGGCGGCGACGATGAGCTCGCGCAGGGTCTTGCCGGAGCGGGCGAGGCGGGTGAAGATCTCCACCCGGCCGCGGCGGCGGTTGACCGAGGCCAGGTCGGGCAGCAGCGACTCCGGGAGCGGGCGGTCCAGGGGCAGCTCGGAGAGGTCGATGCCGCCGCCGAGCATGTCCTCCAGGCCGCGGCGGCCCGCCTCCAGGTCGGTGTTCCCGTCGCGCTCGGCGGCGATCCTGCGGGCCTCGGATTCGGTGCCGCCGTAGGTGGCGTGCAGCGAGCTGAAGATCAGCGGCAGCCCGGCGGGACGGCCGAGTTCGGCGGCGCGGGAACGGATCCGCTGCGTATAGGCGAGCGCGTCGTCGAGGGTGGCGAGCGAGGTGAAGACCACCTCGGCGAAGCGCGCGCCGAGCTCGACGCCGCCCGCGGACTGGCCCGCCTGGAACTGCACCGGCCTGCGCTGCGGCAGCGTCGGGATGTTCAGCGGGCCGCGCACCGAGAAGTACGGGCCGGTGTGCTCGATCGGGCGCACCAGCGCGGGGTCGAGGACTGCGCCGCCCGCGCCGTCCCGCGTGAGCGCGCCGGGGGCCCAGCTGTCGAAGAGCGCGTTGGTCACCGCCAGCACCTCGGTGGCGCGGGCGTAGCGCTCCTCCGGGGTTGGCAGCTCCTTGTCGCCGTAGTTCTCCTCGCCGAGCGATGAGGTGACCGCGTTCCAGGCGGCGCGGCCGTTGCTGACGTGGTCGAGCGTGCCGAAGAGCCGGGCCAGGTTGTACGGGTGGTGGAAGGTGGTGGTGACGGTGGCAATCAGCCCGGCGCGCCGCGTGACCCCGGCCAGCGCGGCCAGGAAGATCAGCGGCTCCTGCGCGCCGATGGCGCCCTGCGCGCCGAAGGAGAGCAGGTCGGCGGCGAAGAGCGCGTCGATCCGGTGCTCCTCGGCGAGCCGGGCGATCTCGACCGCGGTGTCCAGGGTGGAGCGGGCCGGGTCGACGGCGGCGGCGTAGACGTCCGCCCCTCCGCTCACTCCGGTCACGGTCTTGAGGGGGCGGCGCGCACGGACCATGACAGCCGACGCTACGAGCCGCCCGCGCGCCGGGCACCGTTTGCGCTCAGCGCGATTCGTACCGGCCCCCGCGCCGGGGGCGCGCGTCGTACAGTGGGCGCGATCGAAGGAGGTTCCGGTGGCACCTGTCTCCCGGGTCGGCCCGCGGCGCGGGGTGACGACGCTGCTTGCGCTGCTGCTCGCGCTGGTCGCCGCCGCGGCCGGGGCGGTGGCGATGCCCGAGCAACCCGACGAGGTGCGCTGGCTCTGCCGCCCCGACCTGCCCGCCGACCCGTGCCGCGGCGACCTCGGCACCACCGTCTACGGCGCCGGGCAGCCACCGGAGGTGGTCCGGCCCGCGGCGGCCGAGCGCGCGGTCGACTGCTTCTACGTCTACCCGACCGTCTCCACCGAGCTCGCCTACTCGGCGAGCCGGGAGATCACGCCGCCGCTGCAGTTCATCGCGGAGCAGCAGGCCCAGCGCTTCTCCGAGGTCTGCGACGTCTACGCCCCGGTCTACCGGCAGCGCACGCTGCTCGCGCTGCGCTCCCCCGGCTCGCCCGAGCAGGCGCGGGCCGCGGCCGAGCTCGCCTTCGCCGACGTGGCGCGCGCCTGGGAGCAGTACCTGGCCAACGACAACCGCGGCCGCGGCATCGTGCTGATCGGGCACTCGCAGGGGACGCGGATGCTCCGGCAGCTCATCCGCGAACGGATCGAGCCGGACCCGGCGGTGAACGCGCGGCTGGTCTCGGCGGTGCTGGCGGGCGGCAATGTGGTGGTGCCGCGCGGCGCCGACGTCGGCGGCGACTTCCGCACCGTGCCGCTGTGCCGGGAGCGCGCGCAGACGCACTGCGTGCTGGCCTGGTCGATCTTCGGCGCGGAGCCGCCCGCCGACGCGCGCTACGGGACCACCCCGACCACACCGGAGGCCACGCCGCGGCCGTACGGCCCCGGCTACGAGGTGGCCTGCGTGAACCCCGCCGCGCCGGGCAGCACCGAGCAGGTCCCGCTGCACACGCTGCTGCGCACCGGGGCCGCGCCGCAGGCGCTGAACGTCGTCCTGCCCACCCCGGCGACGCCATGGCTGCGGCCCGCGCAGCGCTACCGCGGGCAGTGCGCGCACATCGGCACCGCGCACGTGCTGCTGGCCGAGCCGGAGCCGGGCGCCCCGCCGCTCCCCCCGGTCCCCGACCCCGGCTGGGGGCTGCACGTCGTCGACCTGACGCTCCCGCTCGGCGACGCCGTCGCGACGGTGGCCGCCCAGATCGGGGCCTACCAGCGGCGCTGAAAGCGACGGCGGCGATCTTATCGATCAGCGATCAATAGTGGGTTAGGGTCGGGCCATGGACTTCCGGCCCTCCGACCGCGCCGCCGAGCTCACCGCTCGGGCCCGCGCCTTCCTGGACACCGAGATCGAGCCGGTGGAGGCGCGATACCACCACGAGGTGGCCGCGCTCCGCGAATCCGGCGGCGACCCGTGGCAGCCGCTGCCGATCCTGGCCGAGCTGCAGGCCAAGGCGCGCGCGGAGGGGTTGTGGAACCTCTTCCTGCCCGCGGGGCACGGCGACGCCTACGCCGAGCGGTTCGGCACCGCGGGCGGCGCCGGGCTGAGCAATATCGACTACGCGCCGATCGCCGAGGTCACCGGCCGCTCCTTCCTGGCGCCGTACGTCTTCAACTGCAACGCCCCGGACACCGGCAACATGGAGGTGCTGCTCAAGTACGGCGACGAGGCGCAGCGCGAGCAGTGGCTGGAGCCGCTGCTGGAGGGCCGGATCCGCAGCGCCTTCTGCATGACCGAGCCGGACGTGGCCTCCTCGGACGCCACCACCATGGAGCTGAGCGCCGTGGTCGACGGCGACGAGGTGGTGATCAACGGCCGCAAGTGGTGGTCCACCGGCGTCGGCCACCCGGACTGCACGGTGCTGATCGTCATGGGGCTCACCGACCCGGAGGCCGAGCGGCACCGCAGGCACTCCATGGTGCTGGTGCCGCGCGACGCGCCGGGCGTGAAGGTGGAGCGGATGCTCTCCACCATGGGGCTGCAGGACGAGCCGTTCGGCCACGGCGAGGTGAGCTTCACCGACGTCAGGGTGCCGCTGTCGAACGTGATCGCCGGGCCGGGGCGCGCCTTCGAGATCGCCCAGGGCAGGCTCGGGCCGGGCCGGGTGCACCACTGCATGCGGTCGATCGGGCTGGCCGAGAAGGCGTTGGAGCTGGCCTGCGAGCGCGGGCTGTCGCGGGTCGCGTTCGGCAAGCCGCTGGTGAACCTCGGCGGCAACCGGGAGCGGATCGCGGAGGCCAGGATCGCCATCGACTCCACCCGGCTGCTGGTGCTGAACACCGCGTGGAAGCTGGACGAGGGCGGGCCGCTGAACGCGCTCAGCGAGGTCAGCCAGATCAAGGTGGCGGCGCCCGCCATGGCGCAGCAGGTGATCGACTTCGCCATCCAGCTGCACGGCGGCGGCGGGCTCTCCGCCGACTTCCCGCTCGCCGCGGCCTGGGTCGGCGCCCGCGCGCTGCGCCTCGCCGACGGGCCGGACGAGGTGCACAAGGGCGTGATCGCGCGGATCGAGCTGGGCAAGCACGGGGCGAAGCGATGAGCCGCGGGGTCATCCTGATCACCGGCGCCAGCTCCGGGCTCGGCGCCGAGATGGCGCGGCAGTTCGCGGCGCGCGGCTACGACCTCGCGCTCACCGCGCGCCGCACCGAGCGGCTGGACCAGCTGGCGGGCGAGATCGCCGCCATCCACCCCGGCACCAGGGTCGAGGTGCGCACCCTCGACGTCACCGACTACGACGCCGTCCCCGCGGTCTTCGCCGACATCGCGCAGGCGTTCGGCAGGCTGGACCGGGTGATCGTGAACGCCGGGCTCGGCAAGGGCGCCCCGCTCGGCACCGGCCGCGCCGACGCCAACCGGGAGACCGCGCTGACCAACTTCGTCGGCGCGCTGGCGCAGATGGAGGCCGCGCTGGAGATCTTCCGGGCCGCGGGCGGCGGCCACCTGGTGGTGATCTCCTCCATCTCCGGGCTGCGCGGCATGCGCAAGACGCTCACCACCTACGCCGCCACCAAGGCCGGGCTGGCGCACCTGGCCGAGGGGGTGCGCTCGGAACGGATTCCCGGGGTCAGGGTCTCGACCATCTACCCCGGTTACATCCGCTCCGAGATGAACGAGCACGTCGCGCAGAACACGCCGTTCATGGTGGACACCGAGACCGGGGTGAAGGCCATCGTGGCCGCCGTCGAGAAGGAGAAGGCGGAGGCGTACGTGCCGCCGTGGCCGTGGATCCCGCTCGGCTACGCGCTGCGCGGGCTGCCGCTGTCGGTGGTGCGCAGGCTGACCTGATTTCGGCTTCCGGCGTGCGCCGGTTCGTGGTACGAGTACGGGATGGAGGGGACGCCGTTCGGCCGGTACCGGCTGCTGGATCTGCTCGGGGCGGGCGGCATGGGCCGGGTGTACCGGGCGCACGACACCGGCACCGACCGGACCGTCGCGCTCAAGGTGCTGCCCGAGCAGTTCGCCGCCGACGCCGGGTTCCGGGAGCGGTTCCGCCGGGAGGCGCACGCGGCGGCCCGGCTCACCGACCCGCACGTCATCCCGATCCACGACTACGGCGAGATCGACGGGCAGCTCTTCCTGGACATGCGGCTGGTCGAGGGCACCGACCTCGGAGCGATCATCGACGCCGGGCCGCTCCCCGCCGCCGATGCCGTGCACTGCGTCGAGCAGGTGGCGCAGGCGCTCGACGCGGCGCACCGGGCCGGGCTGCTGCACCGCGACGTCAAGCCCTCGAACATCATCGTCACCCCGACCGGCTTCGCCTACCTCATCGACTTCGGCATCGCCAAGGACCTCGCCGCCACCGGCATCACCAGCACCGGCGCGACCGTCGGCACCTTCGCCTACATGGCGCCGGAGCGGCTCGGGGCGGGCGCGGTGGACGGGCGGGCGGACGTGTACGCGCTCGGCTGCGTACTGCACAAAGCGCTGACCGGGGAGCTGCCCTTCCCCGGGGAGAACATCCAGCAGCAGATCGTGGCGCACCTGAGCGCACCGCCGCCCGCGCCGTCGCAGGTCCGGGCCGGAGTGCCCGCCGGACTGGATGCCATCGTGCGGCGCGGAATGGCGAAGCAGCCGGACGAGCGGTACCCGACCGCGGGGTCGCTCGCGGCCGCGGCGCGGGCGGCGGTGGACGCGGTGGGGGCCGGGTACCGGTCCGGAACGGCGCCGACGGTGCTCGGGCCGGGGAGCCCGCCGGACCGGGCGGCGCGAACCGCGCCGACCGACATCGGTACCGGCTCCGGCACCGCACCGAACGAGGGGTTCCGGGCCGCGCCGACGGTGGCGGGTCCCGGTCCGGCCGCACCGCCGAACCGGGGGGCGCCGACCGCGGATCCGACGGGCAGGCGCCGATGGCTGCTCATCGGCGCGTCGGTGGCGCTCCCGGTCCTGGTGCTCGCGGTGGCCGCGATGCTCGTCCTGCGCCCGGACCGCGCCGACTCCGCGGGGTCGGCGACCACCACCAGCCCGGCCGCCGTCACCGGCCCCGCCACGAGCACCGGCACCGCCACGCCCGGCACCGCCGACCTCTCCCCGACCGCGGCCCCGGTCGTCACCGCCCAGCTCCCCGCGGCCGAGGACACGATGGCGAGCTTCGTCCTCGCCCACTACGCCGACCTCCCCGGCGACCCCGGCGCGAGCTGGACCCGCTTCACCCCCGCCTACCAGCGCACCGTCGGCCGGGCCGCGCACACCGAGTTCTGGGCAGGCATCGAGGCGCTCGCGGTCGAGATCACGAATGTGGACGCGGCCCGCAACCGCGTCTCCCTCGAGCTGACCCTGACCGGCACGGACGGCACCGTCCGCCGCGAGGGCCGGGTCCTCACCCTGGAGCCGACCGGCGGCTCCTACCTGATCGCCGCCGCGGAGCGAATCAGCTGACATCGCGCGTGATTCGCGCGTCGAATGGGTAGCCCGGTTCCGTGACCGAACCCGGAAACACCACAGCGCCCGATCTCGGCGAGCACACCGACACCACCCACCCCGACGACCACACCCCGGAGCAGCGCGAAGTCCCGGAGAACGAGGACGTGAACGAGGACGCGGGCGCCGTCGAGCCCCCTGACTGACCGTTTCGCCGGTGCGGGCGCGGGCATCCCGGCCCCATGGGAATCACCGTCGCCGTCACCGGTCCGACCGGTGAAATCGGCATCTCCGCCGTCACCGCACTCGAGCAGGACCCCGCCGTCGACCGGGTGATCGGCATGGCCCGGCGCCCGTTCGACCCGGCCGAGCACGGCTGGGCCAGGACCGAGTACCGGCGCGGCGACATCCTGGACCGCGCCGCGGTCGACGCTCTGGTCGCCGACGCCGACGTGGTGATCCACCTGGCCTTCGTCATCATGGGCTCGCGCGCGGAGAGCGCGCGGGTCAATCTGGAGGGCACCAGGAACGTCTTCGAAGCGACGGTGGCCGCGGGCCGCCCGCGCCGCCTGGTCTACACCTCCTCGGTCGCCGCCTACGGCTACCACCCGGAGAACCCCTCCCCGATCACCGAGGACGTACCGCCGAACGGCTCGCCCGAGCACTACTACTCCGAGCAGAAGGCCGCCTGCGAGCGGGCGCTGCTGGAGATCACCGCCAACTCCGGCCTCGAGGTGTACGTGCTCCGACCGTGCATCGTGGCCGGGCCGAAGGCGCCCGCGCTGCACGACCTGCCGTGGGAGAAGGTGCCAGGCCCGGTCCGCGCGCTCATGCGCTCGTCCGCGCTGCTGAAGCCGGTCATCCCGGACCCGGGGCACCCGCTGCAGCTGGTGCACCACGACGACGTCGCCGCCGCGATCGCCCTGGCCGCCACCACCTCCGGCGCCCCCGGCCCGTACAACATCGCCGGTGACGGCACCTTGAGCCTGTCCGACGTGGCGGCCGCGCTCGGCGGCCGCCCGATCCGGGTCCCCGCCGCCACCGCCACCGTCGCCTCCGCCGCGCTGGCCCGCCTCCCCTTCGTCCCCGCCACCCTGGAGTGGCTGCACATCGTGCGCACGCCGGTCGTCATGGACACCGCCCGCGCCAAGCGGGAGCTCGGCTGGCAGCCCGCCTACACCGCCGCGGAGACCCTCGCCGCCCTCGCCGCCGCCCGCTGATCGCCGTCCCCCATACCTAGAGCTGCTAGGCTTCTCCTCGATACCTAGCAGAACTAGGCATAGGGGTGCCATGTATATCGACAAGGACCTGGTGGCGGCGTCGGCGACGCCGCTGGTGCTCGGCATTCTGGCGGACGGCGAGTCCTACGGCTACGCGATCCTGAAGCGGGTCAGGGAGCTCTCCGGCGGGCGCATGCAGTGGACCGACGGCATGCTCTACCCGCTACTGCACCGCCTGGAGCGCTCCGGCTACGTAGCGGCCAGCTGGGGCAGTTCGGAGACGGGGCGCAAGCGCAAGCACTACGCCATCACCCCGGCCGGGCACGAGGCGCTGGCGCAGCGGCGCAGCCAGTGGGCGGTGGTCGCCGACGCGCTGGACCAGGTGTGGCGCGGCCTGCCCCCGGTGACCGCGGGCAGCCCCGCGTGAGCGACGTGGCACTGGAGGCGCAGATCGGGCAGTGGCGCGGCTACGTCGTGCGGCACCGGGTGATCTCGGCCCAGGACGCCGACGAGATGGAGGACCACCTGCGCGCCCAGATCACCGAGCTGACCGAGGCCGGGCTGGCGGCGGACGAGGCGTTCCTGGTCGCGGTGAAGCGCATGGGCCGGGTGGACGACATCTCCCGCGAGTTCGCCAGGGAACACTCCGACCGGCTGTGGAAGCAGCTGGTGCTGCCGCCCGTCCCGGAGCGCACCGGCGGCCGCAAGCCCGACCTGGAGCTGCTGGTTGTCCTGGCGCTCGGGCTCGGCGCCGGGCTGACACTGGAGCTCGCGCGGCTCCTCGAACTGGACGACAGCCTGGTGGCGCGCAATATCGGGCTCTTCACACTCCCCTTCCTCGCGGCCTACTTCGCCTGGAAGCGGCGGATGCCGCTGCGCGCGGCGGCGCTGCTGCCGGTGCCGTTCGCGCTGGCCGGGATCCTGCTCAACGTCTACCCGTTCGCCGAGGACGGCGATGTCGAGGTCGTCGTCATCGTGCACGCCCCGATCGTGCTGTGGCTCGCGGTGGGGTGGGCCTACATCGGCGGCGAGTGGCGCTCGGACCGGCGCCGCATGGATTTCGTGCGCTTCACCGGCGAGTGGGTGGTGTACCTGACGCTGCTCGGGCTCGGCGGCGGCATCCTCACCGGGCTCACCGTCGGCGCCTTCGACGCGGTCGGGCTGAACGCCGAGGACTTCGTGGCCCGGTGGGCGCTGCCGATCGGCGCGGGCGTCGGGCTGGTGGTGGCGGCCTGGCTGGTCGAGGCCAAGCAGAGCGTGGTGGAGAACATCGCGCCGGTGCTGACCCGCGTCTTCACGCCGCTCACCATCGTCATGCTGCTCGCGCTGCTGGTGGCGCTGGCGGCGAGCGGCAGCGTCACCGATGTCGACCGCGGCCTGCTCATCATGATGGACGCCATCCTGATCCTGGTGCTCGGGCTGGTCCTCTACGCCATCTCCGCCCGCGACCCACTGCGCCCGCCGGACCTCTTCGACCACCTGCAGCTCCTGCTGATCGCCCTGGCGCTCGCCGTCGACCTGCTCATGCTGGCGGCCATGCTCAGCCGGATCGCCGAGTTCGGCGCGACCGCCAACAAGACCGCGGCGCTCGGCATGAACCTGGTGCTGCTGGTCAACCTGGCCGGTGCGGCGTACCTGGCGGTCGGCTTCCTGCGCCGCAGGCGCGGCTTCGCCGACATCGAGCGCTGGCAGACCAATTACCTGCCGGTCTTCGGGGTCTGGGCGGCGGTGGTGCTCGCGGTCTGGCCCCCGCTGTTCGACTTCGCCTGAACCGGGGCGGGCGGTCCGGCACCGCCCGCCCCGGATTCCTCAGGCGTCCGCGGCGACCCGGTTGGCGTTGCGCACGTCGGGCAGCCCGAGGTTGTCGCGCAGCGTCGTCCCGCTGTACTCGGTGCGCAGCGCGCCGCGCTCCTGCAGCAGCGGCACCACCCGGTCGACGAACTCGTCCAGCCCGGTCGGCACCAGGTGCGAGCCGAGGATGAAGCCGTCCGAGCCGTCGTTCTGCACGAAGTCGTCGATCTGCCGCGCCACCTGCTCCGGGGTGCCGACCAGCGGGCCGCGCTCGAACTGGTCGATGACGACCTCGCGCAGCGTCAGCTTCTTCGCCTCGGCCACCTCGCGCAGCTTCCGCACAGTGGCGAAGCGGTCCTGGTGCACGAAGGCGCGGCCCTGGATGATCGGCGGCGCCTCCGGGTCGGGCTCGATGTCGGGCACCGGGCCCTCCGGGTCGAAGGCGGAGAGGTCGCGGTTCCAGATCTGCTCCAGCAGGATGAGCGCGGTCTGGCCGGTGACCTGCTGGTTGCGCACGTCGTGGTACTTCTCGATCGCCTCGGCCTCGGTGTCGCCGAGCACGAAACTCGCCGAGGGCAGGATCTTGATATCCCCCGGCTGCCTGCCCGCACCCACCGCACGCGCCTTGATGTCGCGGTAGAAGTCGGCCGCCTCCGGCAGCTTGCCGTAGGGCGAGAAGATGGCATCGGCATTGGCCGCGGCGAAGTCCCGGCCCTGCGGCGAGACCCCGGCCTGCAGCAGCACCGGCCTGCCCTGCGGGCTGCGCGGGACGGTGAACCGGCCCTCGATGTCGAACTGCTGCCCGCGGATGGCGAAGGCGCCCGCGTCCGGGCGGGCCAGGTACTGCCCCGACCCCTTGTCCGCCACGATGTCGTCGGCGGCCCACGAATCCCACAGCGCGCGCACGGCGTGCACCGTCTCCTCGGCGCGCACGTAGCGGTCGTCCCGGTGCAGGAAGCCGCCGCGCCGGAAGTTCTGCCCGGTGAAAGCGTCGAACGAGGTGACCACGTTCCAGGCGGCCCGGCCGCCGGAGAGGTGGTCCAGGCTGGCGAACTGCCTGGCCAGCTCGTAGGGCTCGTTGAAGGTGGCGTTGATGGTGCCCGCCAGCCCGAGGTGCTCGGTGACGGCGGCGATCGAGGCCAGCACGGTGAAGGTGTCCGGGCGGCCGATGACGTCCTGGTCGAAGATCTGCCCGGCGCGCTCGCGCAGGATCAGCCCCTCGGCGAGGAAGAAGAAGTCGAACTTCCCGCGCTCGGCGGTGCGCGCGGTGTGCTCGAAGCTGGAGAAGTCGATCTGGCTGCCCGCCCGGGGATCCCACCACGCGGTGTGGTGGTTGACCCCGCCCAGGTAGGCGCCGAGGATGACCTGCTTGCGGTTGCTGCTCATGGTGGCCTCGCTCAGGCGGTCGCGTAGCGGTTGGGGACGGTGGTCGGCAGGTCGAGCACGGCGCGCAGGCCGCCGTCCGGGTAGCCGGTGCGGAAGGCGCCGCGGTGCTGCAGCGCGGGGACCACGCCCGCGGTGATGGCGGCGAGGTCGTCCACGGCGACGCCGGGACGCAGCCGGAAGCCGGCCAACCCCCGACCGCCCCAGTCGGTGAGCAGCTCGGCGAGCTCGTCCGCGCTGCCGGTGAAGACGGCGGCGTCCGAGCGGTATTCGGCGCCCGCGAGCTCGTTCAGCCGGGCCAGCCGCGCGGCGCCGGACTCCGCCGCGGTGTCGAGGAAGACCACGAGGTCGGCGAGGACCCGCAGCGGCTCGCCGGTCCGCCCGACCCGCTCGGCGGCCGCGGCGACCTGCGCCACGACCGGCGCGGGGCCGCGCTCGCGGCCCGGGGTGACGAAGACCAGGTCGGCGGAGCGGGCGGCGAACTCGTAGGGCAGCGCGGCGTGCGCCAGCGCGGTCACCACCGGCTGGCCCTGCGGCGGGCGCGGCGTGATGGAGGGGCCGCGGACCGCGAAGAAGCGGCCCTCGAAGTCGATGCGGTGCAGCTTGTCCCGGTCGATGAAGCGGCGGTTCGGCACGTCGCGGATCTCCGCGTCGTCCTCCCAGGAGTCCCAGAGCCTGCGCACCACCTCGACCGCGTCGGCGGCCTCGTCGAAGAGCTCGGGGACGTGCGCCGGGTAGGTGCCAGTGGCGAGCGCCTCGGCGTGCTCGGCGGCGGTGAGGTCGCGGATCTCCCTGCGGCCGAAGTGCTTCGCCTCCGCGCCGGTGGCGGAGACCCTGGCCTGCCAGCCCGCCCGCCCCCGGGAGGTGAAGTCCAGGGTGGCCAGCGCCTTGGAGACGTGGAACGGCTCGGTGTGCGTGACCGTGACGGTCGGGACCAGCCCGATGTGGCGGGTCAGCGGGGCCACCCTGGCGGCGATCAGGTGCGCGTCGATGCGGGCCCGCACCTGGTCGGCGGAGCCGCGGACGTCGTCGTGCCACTCCCCCGGCGTCCGCAGGCTGTCCTCGATGGTGACGAAGTCGAGCAGCCCCGCCTCGGCGGTGGTGACCAGGTCGGTCCAGTATCCGGGGGTGAAGAGCTCGGCGGGCCGGGAGTTCGGTTCCCGCCATGCGGCCGGGTGCCACCCGGCGCCGTCGAGCGCGACGCCGAGGTGAAGGGGTTTCGGTGCCATCGTCTCCCGTTTCTGTGCGTGGGCAATCGGCCCGTGCAACGCGCCGCCCGCGCCCCGCGGCGGCCGCCGATCGGGGGCGAGAACCGGACCTCGCACGTCGCCGGGGGTGTCAACGATTCGGATCAGCTCGAGCGCGCGGGAACAGGGCCGGGGATGGAATTGCGGTGAGCGCAACCCGTGCTCCGGGTCGTGCGCCTCGCTAACGTCCGAGGCCGGGACACCGTCGTGGGAGGAGCGTGCGTTGACCATCGACACGGCCATCGAACCGGAGATCGCGCTGCACCCGCTGGACGACCCGGTGCGGTCCTCGCTGCGCGGCGCGCACCGCCGCTTCGCCACCTGGACCGGGCGGATCGCCCGCTACCACCCCGACGTCGCCCGGTTCGTCGGCCACCCGCCGGTCCTGGACGAGCGGGACTGGCTCGACCTCGGCACCGTGCTCGGCCCCGGCGGCAGCACCGGGCTGCGCGGCGAGGGCCACGTGCTCCCCGCGGGCTGGACCGTGCTGCGCGAGTTCGCCTCGGTGCAGCTCGACGGCTCCGCCATGCGCACCGCCCACGACCCGGACCTGGTGAGGCTCACCGCCGCCGACGTGCCGGAGATCCTCGGGCTCATCGCCCGCACCGAGCCGGGCCCGTTCGCCCCGCGCACCGTCGAGATGGGCACCTACCTCGGCATCCGGGTGCGCGGGCGGCTGGTCGCCATGGCGGGCGAGCGCATGCACCCGACCGGGTGGACCGAGATCAGCGCGGTCTGCACGGATGCGGAGTTCCGCGGGCGGGGGTACGCCTCGCGGCTGGTGCGGGCGGTCGGCGCGCTGGTCATGCAGCGCGGCGAGCTGCCGTTCCTGCACGCCGTCGCGCACAACCACACCGCCATCAGCCTGTACGAGACGCTGGGGTTCACGCTGCGCAAGCGGTCGAAGGTGACGCTGGTGCAGGCGCCGGGGTAGCGGCCGCCCTATCGGGAGCCGGGACCGTGACCGGCGACCGACCGGAACCGCTCCCCGTCCAGCACCGGCACCGCCGAACTCCGCCCCACCTCGCCCGCGATCGCCACGTCCTCCGGAAACCCCGCGGCGATCAGCTCGCGCCCGGACGCGCACTCCCGCAGCGCCGCCGGAAGCCGCTCCGCCACCGCCCGCCAGGCCTGCACCGCCATCACCGCCTCTGGCGAGAACCCCTCCTGATCGGGCAGATTCGCGAGCACCGCCCCGGCACCCCACAGATCCTCGACCGCGGGCCGCAGCGACCCGTCCGGCCAGCGCTCCCCCGCCGCCACCACCGCGACGGTCCGCCCCGCGCCGACCCAGGCGGCGACCGCGGCGGCATTGCGCAGCGAGGCGCCGACGCACAGCGAGCCCGCCGCGGCCAGCCGGTGCGCGATCGTCGACCCGTTGGGCGAGGGCAGTACCAGCCGCGCGAACGGCTCGGCGCGGCGAATGGTGCCCGGCGAGAGGCTCACCTGCCCCGGCCGCGCCACCCGGCGGCCGACCGCGGCGACGGCACCCCGCTCGGCGGCGTACCCGGCGACCTCCTCGTGGCCCCACCGGTACGGGAACACCTCGATCCCGCGGTCGGCGGCGACCGAGAGCGTGGTGGTGAAGGAGAGGACGTCGACCACGACGGTCACCTCGGCACGCACCGCCTCGGCGCCGACGGCCCCCCAGTCGAAGCGGACCCGGTGATCCCCCTGCCGATGCTCGGGATTCACCGCGGCAGCAGCGAACGGAGGTGGCTTTCCCAGTCCTTGGGCTCGCGCACCCACCACGCCACGCTGTCCCCCGCCACGGCGACCCGCAGCAGGTCCCGGCGCACCGACTTGCCGTTGTGCGAGCGCACGATCTCGATCCCGGTGACCGCGGCGAGCGGGATCTCCAGCGGCTCGGCCGCGCCCGCGCGCCGGAACCACAGCCGCTGCGCGGTCAGCACCAGCGCGCCGTTGCCGCGAATCTGCCTGCCGCCCCTCGACTCCCAGCCGAAGAAGTTCGCCATGGGATCGCTGCGCAGCACCTCGCCCGGCGCGAAGGCGGCCGCGACGGCGTTCGCCGACGACTGCTGCACCCGCTTGGTGACGAGGACGACGGTCAGCGCGATCACACCGCCGACCACCCCGACGATGACAATGATCAGGAGTACGAGCAACAGGATCGTCACGGCCGCAGCCTAACCGGCGCGGGCGCGGGAGGAGCGGATATGACGCGCGACGAGGGGCGGCGCCCGGTCGGGCTCGGGCTGCGGGCCTGGGTCACCACGAAACTCGTGCGCCGGGTGCTGCGGTTCCTGGCCTGGTCCCGCATCGTCCGGGTGACGGTGATCAATCGCGAGGCGGTGCCCGCGCACGGTGCGGTGCTGGTGGCGAGCAACCACGTCTCCATGCTGGACGCGGTCTTCCTCTGGGGCGCGCTGCGCCGCCGCGCCATGGCGGTGGCGATGGCCGAGCTGTGGACCTGGCCGGTGGTCGGGGTCCTGGTTCGCAGGCTCGGCCACATCCCGGTGGTCCGCCGCGACCCCGAGTCCGGCCGCCGCGCCCTCGACCAGGCCGAGTGGGTGCTGCGCCACGGCGGCGTGCTGATCATCTACCCGGAGGGCCGCTGCGTGCGCCCCGGCGAGGTCGAGCCGTACAAGCCTGGCGTCGCCAAGCTCGCGCTGGCCACCGGCGTGCCGATCGTCCCGGTCGGCACCGTCGGCACGAACGACGTGCTGCCGCTGCGCGGCGCCGACGGCAAGGGCCGCTTCGACCGCACCCGCCCGGTCACCATCCGCTTCGGCGCCCCCATCGACCCGGCGGACTTCGACTCCCCGGAGGCGCTCCTGACCCACCTGCGCGAGCGCGTCGAGGAGCTGCGCCGCCACTGAGCACCCTCGACAGACGCCGGGTTCCCTCGTACCGTGCTGAGAATAAAGTTCTTCTCAGGAGAGAATGTGGACGATCCGATCCCACGGACGCACTACACCTACTGCCGCTACTGCCCGGCGGCCTGCGGCTTGAAGGTCACCGTCGAGGACAACCGGGTGCTGACCGTCTTCCCGGACAAGCGGAACCCGCACAGCTGGCGCGACTTCTGCGCCAAGGGCCGCACCGCGGGCAGGCTGGTCGAGCACCCGCGCCGGATCACCGCGCCCATGCGGCGGGTCGGCGACCGCTACGTCGAGACCTCATGGGCGGAGGCGCTCGCCGATATCGCGGCCCGGATGACCGCGGCGGTCGAGCGCGGCGGCCCGGACGCGGTCGGCGCCTACTACGGCAACCCGGCGGGCTTCTCCGCCGCGAACCTGGTGTTCATGAACGCCTGGCTGGACGGAATCGGCACCGGAAACCGGTACGCCGTCGGCTCGGTGGACCAGAACGCGGTGCACGTGGTCGCCGAGGCGCTCTACGGCTCGCCGATCATGGTCCCGACCTCCGATATCGACCGGTGCGAGTACTTCCTGCTGGTCGGCGCGAACCCGGCGGTGAGCGCGTGGAACTGGCTGGAGTCGGCGCCCGGCGGCTGGCGGCGCGCCCTGGAACGGCAGCGCGCGGGGGCGCGGATCGTGGTGGTCGACCCGCTGCGCACGGAGAGCGCCGACCGGGCCGATCTGCACCTGGCGGTGCGGCCGGGGCAGGACTGGGCGCTGCTGCTCGCCCTGGTCGCGGTCATCCTCGGCGAGGGCCTCGAGCACCGCGGCGACTGCGCCGACCTGGTCACCGGAGTGCCCGAACTCCGCGCCCTGGCCGCCGCGGCCGACATCGACGACCTGGCCGCCCGCTGCGACATCCCCGCCCCGCAGCTCCGCACGGTGGCCCGCGATTTCGCCACCGCCCCCGCCGCCATGGCGGTCACCCGCACCGGGACCGCCCTGCACACCTCGGGCACCGTCGCCGAGTGGCTCGGCCACGTGCTCAACCTGATCACCGGCCGGATGGACCGGCCGGGCGGCAGGCGCTTCGAGCCCGGCGTGCTGGACGCGCTGCGCGTCACCGCGCTCGCCCCGGTAGCGCAGCACCGCAGCCGGGTCGCCGGACGGCTCCCGGTCGCGGGCGCGCACGCACTGAGCGAGCTGCCCGCCGAGATCACCACGCCCGGACCCGGGCAGCTCAGGGCACTCGTGCTGAACTGCGGCAACCCGGTGGTCTCCGGCCCGGACGGCGCCGCGCTCGACGCGGCGCTCGCCGAGCTGGAGCTACTCGTCGCGATCGACGTGGTGCAGCGCGAGAGCCACCGGCACGCGCACTGGCTGCTGCCCGCCACGCACTGGCTGGAGCGCGCCGACCTGCTCGCGCTCACCAGCGGCATGCACGACGAGCCGTTCGTGCACTACGGCCGCGCGGTGCTGCGCCCGCCACCGCAGGTCCGCGAGGAGTGGCGGATCTTCCTCGATCTGGCGCTGGCCATGAACGTTCCGCTCTTCGGGGTGCGCGGCCTCAACCGCTTCGTCCGGGCGACCCGGTGGCTGGCCGCGCGCACCGGCCGCCCCGGGGTCGCCTTCGGCGCGCACTGGGTGGACCGGGCCATGGTCGCGGGCGCGCGCCGGGTCGGCGGGCGCAGGCCGCGCTGGCGGGAGATCGCCGCCGCCCCGCACGGCCTGGTCCTCGGCCCGCGCGAGTACGGCCACTTCCGCGCCGCGCTGCGCACCCCGGACAAGCGGGTGCGGATCGCGCCGCCGGAGTTCATCGCCCGCGCCCGCGAGCTGCTCGCCGAGCCGCACCCGACCGCGCCACCGGGCTACCCGTTCCAGCTCGGCAACCGGCGGCGCAGGCACTCCATGAACTCCTGGCTCAACGAGCTGCCCGGGCTGCACCCCGGCGGCAAGCGCAACGACGCGCTGCTGCACCCCGACGACGCCGCCGCGCTCGGCATCGCCGCGGGCGACCTGGTCCGGGTCAGCTCCCGCACCGGCGCCGTCGAGCTGCGGGCCGCGATCGGCGACCGTCCGCGCCGCGGCACGGTCGTGATCGACCACGGCTGGGGCTCCCGCGTCTTCGACCCGCGCGGCGGCGCCGAACCCGAGGTGCACGGCGTCAACCGCAACCTGCTCGCCGACGCCGCCGACCTCGACCCGCTCTCCCAGACCTCGGCGCTGAACGCGGTCTTCGTCGCCGTCGAGCGGATTCAGCCGAGCCGGTAGAAGGCGGCGGCGTTACCCCACAGCACGGCCTCCGCGTGCTCCCCCGCCACCTCGGCGACCAGCTCCAGATCGGCGTCGGCGAACGGCCTTTCAGCCCGGGTGGAGGGCAGGTCGGTGCCGGTGATCAGCGCGGACGGGTCGACCTCGAGGACCGCCCGCATCGCCGCGGCGGGCTCCAGCCGCACCCGCCCGAATCCGGTCGCCTTCACCTTCACCCCGCGCGCCACCAGCCGCAGCAGCTCCGGCAACCCGTCCGCGTGCAGCCCGAGGTGGTCGATGCTCACCGCGGGCAGCGCCGCGATCGTCCCCGCCAACTCCGGCAGCTCCCTGGCGTCGATGTAGAGCTCCGCATGCCACCCCGCCACCTCGTGCACCCGCCGCGCCAGCCGATCCAGCTCCCCCAGCGCCGCCGACCCCCCGCGCCGCACATTGAACCGCACCGCCGCACCCCCGCCGCGGCCAACTCCGCGATCTCCGCGTCCGTCACCTCCGCCGGAACCTGCGTCACCCCCACGAACCCCGCCCCCAGCTCGGCCAGCGCCGCCCGCAGATACCCCTGGTCGAACCCCTGGAACGACCCGGACACCACCGCCCCACCCGCGACCTCGAGCCCCGCCACCCGCTCCCGATACCGGGCCGCCGTGAACTCGGGCGGCAGGTAGCCGTCGTTCTCGATCAGCGGGAAGCGCGGATCGATGATGTGCAGGTGGGCGTCGAAGATCCGCATCCGCCCACCCTAGGCCGCATGCGCTAGCACGGTGTCCGGCCCACCGGACCGCTCCCAATCCCGCACCGACCCTGTCGCTTCCCGACAGCGCTCGATCGCGCACCACCACACCCGCCGCCGGAAGTCGTTAGGATTCCTCGAGAGTTGTACGCACGGAGACGAGACAGGACAGACGTGACGATTCCGACCCCGGTCGCGACGGCTATGAGTATCGGTATGGGGGTGCGCGAGGCGTTGCGCGCCGGGTTCGACCGGAGCGTCGGTCTCGGCGCGAGCATCCCGCTGAAGGCCGAGCGGCTGCGGCCGCGGCGGTTGGAGCAGGCGATGGGGCTGCCGGCGGGCAGCATCACCGCCATCCGGGTGCTGGACGAGCACTCGGGCACCGCGGCGCGGGCCCGGATCGCGGTGGAGAGCACCGCGGACATTCCCGAGCACCTGTTCCTGAAGCTGCCGCCGCAGAACTACCTGCAGCACGTGATGATGAACGTGTTCGGCATGGGCATCAAGGAGACCATCGCCTACCGGGCGCTCGGTGACGAGCCGCCGGTGCGGGTTCCGCGCTGCTACGCGGCCGAGGTGAGCGGGTTCCGCAAGCGTTCGCTGCTGGTGCTGGAGGACCTCTCCGAGGTGGCGCGGTTCCGCACCGTGCTCGACTCGATCAGCGACACCGAGGCCGAGGCGCTGGTCGACGCCTTCGCCGACCTGCACGCCACCTTCTGGGGCACCGACCGGTTCCGGACCGACCTCGCACCGCTGGCCGAGCGGACCACCGCCTCGAACCAGCTGGCGAACCTGATCCGGCGCCGCTTCCTGGAGAAGATCGACGGCCACGCCGCCGACCTGATCCCGGCCGAGATGCAGGCCCAGTGCCGCATCTTCTACGAGCGCGCCCCCGAGATCGACGCCTTCTGGGCGTCGGTGCCGCAGACCCTCATGCACGGCGACCCGCACCTGGGCAACCTGTACTTCACCGACGCGGGCCCCGGCTTCCTGGACTGGCAGATCGCGACCGCGGGCCCCGGCATCAGGGACGTCGCCTACAGCCTCACCGCCTCGGTCGAGCCGGAGCTGCTGCGCAAGATCGAGCGCGGCCTGGTCGAGCGGTACGCGGCGCGGCTGGACGCGGCGGGCATCGAGGTCGACGGCGACCGCACGTGGACGCTCTACCGCGCCGCCACCACCGAGTTCTACCTGAACGCGGTCTGCACCGCGGAGGCCAGCGACCGGATGCAGCCGCTGGAGGTCTCGGCGGTCGGCGTGCAGCGCGCGGTCGCCGGGGTCGCGGCGCACGACGGGTTCGGGCTGCTCACCGAGCTGATCGAGGCGCGGCGGAGCTGAACGGCCGATCGGTTCACCGGTCTGCGGGAATTCGGTTCAGCACCTTGCTCAGCGATCGCGCGTACGGGGACGGTTCGCCGTCCGGCCGCTCGGCGATCCGCAACCCGCGCTCGGCGTAGCCGCGGGCGTCGTCCCAGGCACCGAGGTCGCACGAGATCACCGCGAGCTGGTGCAGGCGGGAGACCAGGACGGGGCTGCGCAGCCCGTAGGTCGCCTCGTCGATGGCGAGCGCCCGTGCTGCGAAGCTCAGAGCGGCCTCGGCCTTCTTCTGCCTGCGCAGGATGGCGGCGATATTGTGCAGCCGGGTCGGCAGGATTGAGTGGTTGGGTCCGTACGCGGCCTGTTCGATGGCGATGCCGCGCTCCGCCGCGCTGAGCGCCGCGGGCAACTCGCCGAGCGAGCGCAGGATCCGGGACAGCAGCGACAGGTGCCGCGCGAGCTCCGGACTCCCGGCGGGCAGCGCCTTCTCCGCGATGTCCACGGCCGCCCTGGCGTGCTTCTCCGCTTCGCGGAGCGCGGTCGGATTCCGCGACCGCGCCGCCATCGCGGCCAGGATGCTCGCCAGGTCGTTGAGCCGCAGCGCCACCTCGGGATGCCCCGCTCCCAGTATCTTCCTGGTGTCGGTCAGGGCGCGCTGCGCGCCGCGCCGCGCCGCCGTGGCGTCGTTGCGGTCACGCTGGATGAGCGCCAGCGTGCTGCGCCTGCGCGCGGCTTCCAGCGGGTGCGACCCGTCCGTGCGCTCGGCGATGGCGAGCGCCTGCTCGGCGTGCGGGAGCGCCTCGGTGGGTCGCTCGGCATCGACCAGGATCATCGCGAGATTGCCGCGGTAGGCGCCGACCGCCGGGTGCAGGTCGCCGTGCGCCGCGGTCACGATGGCGACAGCGTTCTCGGCGAGCTCCTGCGCCTGCCGCAGGACGCCGCGTTCACGCAGGTAGCAGGCACCGTGGTCGAGCAGCATGCCCACATCGTCCGCGAGCTGGACGGTACCGGCAGGAGCGCGGCGGACGACCTCGAGGACATGGGGAAGCAGCTCGGCCCAGCGCTGCCAGCTCCGCGGCGCGCCCCTGATCTCGGTCGGCACCGCGGCCCGGAGGCAACCGACCGCGGTGACGAGCGGCGCGGGCACCGCACCGCTCCAGTCGAGCTGCGCGGTCAGCCGCCTGCGTACGGCGGCCTGCACCGAACGGTGCACGAACAGCTTCCCGTCGACCCGCTCGACCAGCGAATAGTCCGCGATCGCCGCCACCACGTCGTTGACGCCGAGTTCGGTGCGGACCGCCGACGCCAGCGGCTCGGGCAGCCGCTCCGGCGAGCCGGTCAGCAGGTACAGCGGAATCGCGTCCGCGCCGAGGAAGGCGATCAGCTCGAGCAGCTGCGTCGCCGCTGGCGCGTCCGCGCGAAGCCGCGCGAAACTCAGGGTCCAGGTCGCCGGAATCCCCGGCTCGCCCGTCGACGACGGCGCGCCGTACAGCAGCACCTCCGGCTCGCGTTCCACCAGGTCGCGAAATTCGGCGGCGTTCAACCGGGTCCGGTCGATATAGGCGGCCGTCGACTTCAGCTCGAGCGGCAGTCTGCCGATCTTCGCCACGATCGCCGCCGCCTCGTCCGCGGTCATGCTCGGTACCCGGCTGTGCAGGATCGCGGTCGCCGCCGCGAGATCGAGCGGCGCGGGCGTGACCACGGCGCCGATGTCGGTGAATCCGCCGCGGATGGTCGTGATCAGGATCTGCCCCCGGCTGCCCGCCTCGTCCTTCCGCGGAATCCAACGCCGGATATCGGCGATGGAATCGGCATTGTCGAAGATGAGCAGCCAGCCACGGGTGGTCGCCAGTACCTCGTAGACCCGGTCGCGCAATTGCTCGGCGCTGTGAAATGTCTCGATTCCGATCGCCGCGCCCAGCATGCGGAAACCATCCGAGATGGTCACGGGCTCCTCGGCGGAAATCCACCACACCACGTCGAATTCGCTCGCGTGCCGGTGCGCGTACTCGATGACGAGCTGCGATTTCCCGATTCCACCCAGCCCCTGCACCGCGCAGATTCCCGGCCGCCCGTCCTCCGCCCGGCAGGCACGCAGCTGCGCGAGTTCCTTCGCGCGGCCCGGAAATATTTTCGTGCGCGGCTTGTCGATATTCCACACAGAGACCCGTTCTCCCGGAAAGCGGGCAGGCGCCGCCGGGTCCGCCTCGCCCGGCACCGGGCCCGGTGCGGTGCGGCCGCCGCGCCGCGCCGCGGCGGCCGCGCCGCGCAGCAGCGCCGCCTCGGCGGCCACCCCGTCGAGCCCGAAAAGCGGCACCGCGACTCGCGAACCGAGGATTCCGATCGGTTGCCAGTCGGTCACCCAGACCGGCAGCAGCCGCCCCTTCGTCCCGCCCGGGTCGTCCAGCGCCGCTTGCTCCCACTCGACACCGCTGTAGACCGCCTTCGTGTAGGGCTCCGAGACAACGGCGAGAACCGTGCGGGCACGCCGCAGCGCGACGACCATACCGTGCTTCCAGTCATCACTCGGTTGAAAATCCTTTGCCTGGCAGATGACGGAATAGCCGTGCCGCTCCAGAACGTCGGTGATCCACACGGCCCATTCCCGGTCGACCGCGGTGTAAGAGACGAAGAAATCCACCTCATCGGATGGCTCGACGGTCACACAAGCTCCTCGAGTCGCATTCCGCGCCAATCGCTCTCATGGCCCCGGCAATCGCACTGCGCGGTATGCAGCAGATGGTACCGCAGCGATCTGCGGCACGGTCCGAGTGCGCGATTCGAATATCGGTCGGCGAAATGGGGATTGCGTTCTGCTCTGAGCAGATCCGCTCGGGGCAGCGCGGACCGCGAAACACCGTCCGGCTGCGGCACGGTGGAGCCATGGCACACGACGACAAGACCCCGATGTTCGATCGGCGGGCCCGTGAGCAGCTGCTCGCCCGCCGCATCGTCGTCCTGGACGGCGCGCTCGACGACGACAACGGCACCCTGCTCATGACCCAGCTCCTCACCCTGGCCGCGGCGGACGCGCGGGCCGGGATCGCGCTCTGGATCCACTCCCCCGGCGGCTCGGTGCCGTCCATGCTCGCCATCCGGGACGTGATCCGGCTGGTGCCCTGCGAAGTCAGCACGCTGGCGCTCGGATTGGCGTGCAGCGCGGGCCAGTTCCTGCTGTCGGCGGGCTCGCCCGGGCACCGGTACGCACTGCCGCACGCCCGCATCCTCATGCACCAGGGGTCGGCCGGGATCGGCGGCAGCGCGGTCGAGGTGGAGGTGCAGGCCGAGGATCTGCGCTACACCGTGGAGACGGTGCTCGGGCTGATCGCGGCCGACACCGGGCAGCCCTACGACCGGGTGTACGAGGATTCGCTGCACGACCGGTGGTTCACCGCTGCCCAGGCGCGCGAGTACGGCTTCATCGACCATATCGTGGACTCGTTCGGGCAGGTCGTGCCGGAGCGGCAGCGGGTGGGGATCACGGCGTGAGTAGTTACACGATTCCCAATGTGGTCGCCTCGCACCCGCGCGGCGGTGAGCGGATCACCGACATCTACTCGCACCTGCTGAGCGAGCGGATCGTCTACCTGGGCACGGTGATCGACTCCGGCGTCGCCAACGCGCTCATCGCGCAGCTGCTGCACCTGGAGTCGGAGAACCACGAGCAGCCGATCCAGCTCTACATCAACTGCGAGGGCGGCGACCTCTCCGCCATGCTCGCCGTCTACGACACGATGCAGCACATCAACGCCCCGGTGCAGACCACCTGCGTCGGCCAGGCCATCGCGGTCGGCGCGGTGCTGCTGGCGGGCGGAGCGCCGGGCGAGCGCAGCTTGCTCCCGCACGCCCGCGTGGTCCTGCACCAGCCCGCCGCCAGCGGCCGCGGCACCATCCCCGACCTGATCATCCAGGCCGACGAGCTGGTCCGGATGCGCACCGACATCGAGGCGATCCTCGCCCGCCACACCGGAAGGCCCGCCGAGCAACTGCGCCACGACACCGACCGGGACCGGGTCTTCACCGCGAGCGCCGCGGTCGAGTACGGGCTGGTGGACCGGGTGCTGCCCCCGAGATCGGGTTAGGCGGCCCGCAGCATCGCGGTCGGCGCGGCGGCCGGGCGGCTCAGCTCGCCCGCCACCGCGCCCGCCAGCTCGCCCAGCGAGGTGCCGAGCGCGCCCGCCAGCGCGGCGATCATCTCGCTGGACGGCTCCTTGCGGCCGCGCTCCACCTCGGACAGGTACTGCGGGGAGATACCCGCCCGCCCCGCCGTCTCCACCAGCCGCTCCCCGCGTTCGGTGCGCAGGGCGCGCAGGCGTTCGCCGAGCACCTCGCGCCACAGCGGTTCGGTCTCCGTCCGCCCGCCCGGAATCACCTGGAATCGCCGCTGCTCGCTCATGTACCGAGCGTAGAGCCGCACCCACCCGGCACCACCCCCGATTTCGCGCACAGCGAACTCCGGGTCAGTTCCAGCCCGGGGTGAAAGGTTCGATCGGCGGGGGTTCCGTTTCGCTGCGGGAAAGCGGAGTTCCTGGCTTCCAGCGGTCCCAGGACTCGCAGAGGCTGCGATACTGCCCTCCGCCGTGGGGGTAGTACACCTGCACCGGAAGGTCGAATACGTCCCGCGCGGGGCGAGCCGTCCGCCCTGCGGGACCGTTCAAGTTCGGGCCTGCCGGCGGTTCGGTGGGTTTCTGCCGCGTTCGCGGAATCGGCCCGGGAATGATGTCGACCGCCACGGCCTCGAATGTGTTGTGATCGTCCGACAGGCTCGGCAGTGGGAAAGATCCACTCTGCTCCACGGCAACCTGAGTCATGTCTTTACAGACCACCAGGGTATTCAGACCGTTCGGTCTCCGATAGTCGATGAGATGTAGGTAGGCGGTCCCGACAGCAGATTGCGCCGGTTTCGTCTCCCTCGCATCGATATCGATAGCACCGGGGTAGTCGGCCCACCCGGGATACGCGTTCTCCATCTCGAGGAAATCGGCAATGGTGTTGCTCTCGATCGCGGCCCGTACATGGACACCTTCCCGGTCGTCGAGATCAATCCCCGAATCGGCCGTCCACCGGAAAGAGACCGCCCACGTCGGCGGGGCGGGCTCCGCGGTCGGGGCCGGATCACTGTCGCAACTCACAGTGAAGACAAGGATCGCTACCAGCGCAGCACTGATACGCCAACGCAGAACAACTCACCCCTTCAGAACTCGGCTGAGATAGTCGTCACGCGAAAAGGTGAACTCTTGAAGGTTGTCGTTGTGGAAGTTGATCGCACCCTGAAACGCAGCGACGTTCACGTTGGAAGCCTCCAGCCAACCCGCAGCAGTGGACTGCAGATCGACCATAGCTCGTGGACGGTCGTCGGCATCGACTCCGACGATTTGCTCATAGGACATCAGGCGGCCGTCCTGAATCCAACTCGACGGGACGGGGAGCGTTCCGTCCGGCGGAGTGTCGAAGAATCCTGAGTTCTGCTCGGCCAGCGCCTGCAACATCGCGTAATGACGCTGGGTGGAAAGATCGTTGTAGTCGACCGATGTCTGCTGCGCCTGAATCTCCACATCCTTCGGCTCGATGGAATCGGAGATCACCTGCCCCGCGACATCCAGGAAGATCCCCGCGACCGGTACCTTCTCTCCGACTCCACCGGAGAGCACGGACGCCGCGATATCAACACCCAGCTGCTTCTTCTCCGCCGACTCCTTCTCCGCTTCCTCCTCGTTCAACCCCCGATCGAAGGCCTCGGCGCGCAACCCCTGCTCTTGGAATCCGAGCAACCGGCCTGCAGCATTGGCGAGCGCGTCCCGATTGTTGGACGGCTGATTCGACTCCGTGGCGAACTGGGCGGCGTAGTCGTTGGTGCGGTCGACGATCGCCGCGTTCCAGGCCGCGGAGGAGACCGGGTCGGTGTTGAAGAGCGTGGACAGCCGGACGGCGTCGAGGTTGCGGTCGCCCTGCAGTTCGAAGCCGCTGGTCTGGTCCGTGGGCGAGAGGGCGAGCGCGTCCAGGTACGGGATCATGGCCCCGGTCAGCTGCTGGGTGAGGCCGGGGTTGACGATGCCGAGCGATTCGTCGTCGCTGCCCGGCATGTTCATCAGGGCTTCGAACGGGCCGATGTGGTCATCGTCCTGGCTGCTCCCGGTCAGCAGTTCGGCGAGGCCGGAGGCGGCCCGGCCCGCTCGTTCGGACTGTTCGGGGGTGACGCCGGGGTCGCCGGGCTCGGCGGCGCGCGGGACGGCGTCCTCGCCGATCCACTCGAAGAGCTTCGGCGGTTCGGCGCCGTCCGAGTCCGTCCAGTCGTAGTGCAGGAGCGGCTGGAAGACCTTCTTGGGGTCGTAGCCGTCCTCCAGCGGGGGCGAGCCGGGCTCGGTGCCGCCGGTCAGCAGCTGGGTCATCGCTTCCTGGTTCCGGCTGGACACCTCGAGGAAATCCCGCATGGTGGGTTCGAGCGAATCCAGGGGAATCGTGCCGCCGGGGAGGTCGGCGGTGTCGTTGTTCGCACCGGGCGAGCCGAGCGCGGCGGCCTGCCTGGTCAGCTCCCGGGAGAGCTCCACTCCCGGTTCGTAGCCGGGGTTCGACTGCTTCAGCAGTTCGCCGAGGCGGCTGCTGTCGTCGAGGAAGCGGTGCTGCGCGGCCAGGTCGGTCTCCGGGGGCGAGGTCGGGAAGCGGTCGGCGTTGGCGTCCGGGCCGCCGACCCTGGTGGAGATGGTGCGGCGCAGGTCCTCCGGCAGTTGCTGGTAGCTGCCCGGCGAGCGCAGCGTGCCGTCGGGGTTGCGGCCGGTGCCGAGGTTCTCGTTCGACACCGCCATCAGGCCGTTGGCCAGCGCGTCGCGCCGGGGCGCGGCGAGCGGGTTCCCGGCCTGTTCCTGCGCCTTCAACTGGTCGTTGAGCGCGAGGATCCCGTCCTTGCCCGCGCTTTGGTAGAACTCGCGGTAGTACTGCTGCACCGAGGCGGGCATGGTGTCGACCTCGCCGCCCGCGGCCAGGGTGTCCAGCTCGCTCTGGGTCAGCGCCTGCGGTGGCAGGCGAGTCGAGATCTCGTCCAGGGCTTCGGTGTCGATGGTGCCGTCGGGGCGGATCGCTTCGCGCACCGCGCGGCCGTCCTCGCTGCCGAGGCCGCCGGAATCGGCGGGCGCGGCGTCGGGCGCGTCGACGCCGTCACCGAGTTGGTCGCCGCGGACCCGGATCTTCTGCGTCGCGGCCGTGATCGCGACCTCGATCTCGCTGATCGCGCCGGTCAGGCTGCGGTAGGCGGCATGGACGACCTCCTGGTGGGCGGCGACCGTCACCTCGTCCACCGCGCCCGCCACCACGGAGACGACCCAGTCGTCGGCGACCCGCAGCGCGGGATCGGCCTCGACGTCGCCGACCGCCGCCAGCAGCAGCCGCTTCTCGTCGGCGAGCCGCTGGTCGGCGGCGCGGAGCGCGGTGGCGACGTCGATGATCTCCTGGGCGAGCTTCCGGCCCTGGTCGTGCTCTTCGACGAAGCGGTCGGAGGCCGCGTCCGCGGCTCGGCCGGACCACCCGGCCCCGCCGAAATGCGTCAGCACCCGGCCGAGCTGGGCCTGGTAGTAGCCGGTGTCGGCCTCCATCTCGGCGGCCCATTCGGAGAGCTTCTCCGGCTTCCACGCGATGATGTCGGTGCGAGTCGGCACGGCGGCTACACCCTGGCCCTGAAGTCCATGGTGTCGAGCCGCTGCGCGAACTCCTCCTCGGTAATCTGGATATTGTCCGCGGACTGCCGGACGATGTCGCCCAGCCGCTGCACCCGCTGGGCGACGCGCAGCCACGCACCCTCGGAGAACTCGCCCGCCTGCGCGCACACCTGCCCGAGCGAGCACCCCGGCAGCGCGGCGGCGATCCGATCGCCCGCGGTGCGGACGTCGATCCCGTCGATCTCCCGCCCCACCTCGTCGAGCGTCGTCGCCAGTCTGCGCAGCTGATCGATGTCGGCCTGCAGCACGTCGTTTCCCCCTTCAGCGGTCGAACCGCACCCCCGTACGTGCGGGACAGTATCCGAGAAATCCGCCGATTCGGCAAACGACTAGGGTTCTCGGGGATGACCGACGATCCTGTTTCGATCCTGCGCCGCTGGACCGATTCCGGCGGCACCTGGCGGGTCGTGGCGCGGAGCGCGGGCGCGATCACCGTCGCGCTGCTGCCGTGCACCGGCGGCGAGGAGGTCGACCGGGTGGTGTCGGACGATCCGGCGCTGCGCGCGTACCTCGGCGACCGGACCGGCAGCGAGGACGACTGAGCCGTTCGAGGAGAGGACCCACCGTGCCCCGTATCGCCACCGCCGACGTGGTGCAGCGCCCGGCGCTGCTGGAGTTCCTGCGGCCCAGGCACCACGCGCTGCTGAGCACGGTCCGCGGGGACGGGCGGCCGCAGATCTCGCCGGTCACCTGCGGGGTGGATCAGGACGGGCGGATCGTGATCTCCACGTACCCGGGGCGGGCCAAGACCAGGAACATCAAGCGCAGGCCCGAGGTCTCGGTGCTGGTGCTCTCCGACGACTGGGACGACGCCTGGGTACAGGTGGACGGCAGGGCCGAGGTGCTGGACATGCCGGAGGCACTGGACGGGCTGGTCGACTACTACCGCTGCATCGCCGGTGAGCACCCGGACTGGGACGAGTACCGCGCCGCCATGGCCAGGCAGGACAAGTCGCTGATCCGGGTGACGATCGAGCGCTGGGGTCCGATCGCGACCGGCGGTTTCCCGCCCGAGCACGTGTGAGCGAGTCAGGCCCG
The DNA here is from genome assembly GCF_042667085.1 of Nocardia sp. NPDC057353. NCBI lineage: Bacteria > Bacillati > Actinomycetota > Actinomycetes > Mycobacteriales > Nocardiaceae > Nocardia > Nocardia sp. NPDC057353. The sequence goes on along the minus strand of NZ_JBHVAK010000022.1, from coordinate 38,764 downwards.
GAGGCGGGAGCGCAGCGTAGCCACGGAGGGCCCTCGCTCATGCGACCGAATAACACAGCGTGAGCGACATCGTTCTGGAGTTGTCCGACGTCACCTTCCGCCGGGACGGCAGGCAGATCATCGACGGCGTCTCGCTGACTGTCCGCGCGGGCGAGCGCTGGGCACTGCTCGGCCCGAACGGCGCGGGCAAGAGCACGCTGCTCGGCTTCTGCGCCGCCGTCACCTTCCCCACCACCGGCACCGTCGACGTACTGGGCAGGCGCATGGGCCGGGTGGACCTGGCCGCGCTGCGGCACGGCATCGGGCACGTGAACCCGCGGCACCCGCTGCGCTCCCCGCTGACCGTGCGCGAGGTGGTGCTCACCGGCATCACCGCCACCGTCGACACCCCCATGCGCTGGACCCCGAGCCCGTCCGAGGTCGCCCGCGCGGAGGCCATGATCGCCACCGTCGGGCTGGCGCACAAGGCGGACGGCGTCTGGCCGGTGCTCTCCCAGGGCGAGCGGGGCCGGGCCCTGATCGCCCGCGCGCTGGTCGCCGAGCCGCAACTGCTGCTCTTCGACGAGCCGACCACCGGCCTGGACGTGGCGGCGCGCGAACAGCTCCTCAGCACCATCGCGGGGCTGGACCACACCCACCCCGATGTCGCCTCGATCCTGGTGACCCACCACCTGGAGGAGCTGCCGACCACCACCACGCACGCCCTGCTGATCGCCGACGGCCGCGAGGTGGTCGCGGGCCCGGCACCCGAGGCGATCACCACCAAGACGGTCTCCGCCGCCTTCGACCACCCGGTCGAGGTGCGGTACGAGGCGGGCCGCTGGACCGCGCGCTCGCACTAGTCACCGGCGAAGCCGCTGCCGCGCGCGGCCAGCTCCTCGGTGAGGATCCGGATCGCCTTGGGGCCGACGCCGTGGATGCCGAGCAGCTCCCGCGCGCGCACCGCGCTCAGCTGCTCGTACCGGGTGTAGCCGTGCGCGGCGAGCTCCCGGCGCGCCACCTTGCCGATGCGCGGGGTGAGCTCGCTCGGGTCCTCGGTCACGCCCCGATGGTAGAGCACTCGAATCGCCGCGAATTTATCTCCCGCCGAACAAAGTCCGCGCAGCTCACCGCAGGTGTGATCGGTGAAGGGGCGGGCAGGGAGCCGGGTCGGGATCGGTAGCCGGGGCAATAATTCCGGAGTCCGGATGCGGCCCGCGTTCGGCGTGCGCTCGGACGGAGGGACCGCGATGACGGCGGCGAAGACGGAGCTCGGTGCGGGCGCCGCGGTCACGGCGGCGGACGCGCACCCCGTGGTCGCCCGGGTCAGGGAGTACGCCGAGCGGGTGCTGCGCCCGGCCGCGCTGCGCACCGACCGCGACGGCGTCCCGCGCGCGCACATCGATGACCTGGCCGGGCTCGGGCTGCTCAACCACTTGGCGCCGCCGGAGTACGGCGGGCTCGCGCTCGACCGCAGCACCGACCGCAGGCTGCACGAGATCGTCGCCGGCGCCTGCTTCGACACCTGGCTGGTGTGGGCGCAGCACGCGCCGCTGGCCGGGCGGATCACCGAGCTGCGCAAGCAGGGCAGGCCGATCCCGGAGCTGGCCGAGCGCATCCTGCGCGGCGAGCTGCTGCTCGGCGCCGGGGTCAGCGACGTGCGGCGCTTCCCCGACCACTACATCGCGGCGCGCAGGACCGAGGGCGGCTGGGTCTTCGACGGCACCATCTCCTGGGTGAGCGGCTGGGGGCTGAACGCGGTGCTCACCGTCGCCGCGGTGCAGGCGGCGACCGAGACCGTGGTCACCGCGCTGGTCCCGATCGGCGCCGGGGTCAGCAGCGCGGGGCTGCTGGAGCTGGGCGCGGTCGCGGGCAGCCGGACCGCGCGGGTGCGGCTCGAGTCGGTCTTCGTCCCGGACGCGCACGTCCTGACCGCGCAGACCCTGGAGCAGACCAGGTACGACGACATCGGCACGGCGAGCGACGCCCGCGGCCACCACTTCGGCCTGGCCGAGGCGGTGCTGCGCGAGCTGGAGGCCGCCGACCCCGATGCCCGCGCGGTCGCGGTGAGCTGGCGTCCGCGGGTGGCCCGGATCCGGGACACCGCCTACGCGCTCGCCGACGAGGCGCTGGCGCACGGCGGCGGCCCGCACCGGCTGGACGAGCGGCTGGCCACCAAGGCGGCGAGCGGCGAGGCGCTCGGCACGCTCACCCGCGCGCTGCTGATCGTCCGCTCCGGCCGCGGCCTCGGCAGCGACGACACCGCGCAGCTGCACGCGCGCTCCGCGCTCTTCGTGCTGGTCCAGGGACAGACCGGGGATGTCCGGCGCGCCCAGCTCGCCCGGCTCGCCCGCTGAAAACGAACAGGACGCACCCTCGATGACGCTCGAATTCCTCTGGTACATCCCGAACCAGGTCGTCCCCGGCCACCGCGGCGAACCCGTCTCGGCGGAGCACAACAGCCTGGAGACGCTGACCACCCAGGCCAGGGCGCTGGAGGAGCACGGCTGGCGCGGCGCGCTGCTCGGCACCGGCTGGGGCCGCCCGGACACCTTCACCGTCGCCACCGCGCTGGCCGCCCGCACCACCACCTTCGAGCCGCTGATCGCGGTGCGCCCCGGCTACTGGCGGCCCGCGAACTTCGCCGCCTCGGCCGCCGCGCTCGACCACCTGACCGGCGGCCGGGTGCGGGTCAACATCGTCTCCGGCAAGGACGATCTCGGCGCCTACGGCGACGCCGAGGGCGACCAGGCCGACCGCTACGGCCGCACGAAGGAGTTCATGCAGCTGGTCCGCAGGCTGTGGACCGAGGACGACGTCACCTACCGCGGCGAGCACTACCAGGTCACCAACTCGACCGTGCAGCCGCGGATCGCCAGGCGCGGCGACCGGAAGCACCCGAAGCTCTACTTCGGCGGCGCCTCCGAAGCGGCCGAGCGGGTCGCTGCCACCGAGGCCGACGTGCAGCTCTTCTGGGGCGAGCCGCTCTCCGGCGTGCAGGAGCGGATCGAGCGGCTGAAGGCGCTCAGCGCCGAGCTCGGCCGCGAGCACGCCCCGCTCGAGTTCGGGCTGCGGGTCACCACGTTCGTGCGCGACACCACCGAGCAGGCGTGGGCCGAGGCGGAGGCCAAGGTCGCCGAGATGGCGGCGCAGCAGGTCGACCTCGACCACCGGAACCCGTTCCGGCGCAGCGCCGTCGGGCAGCAGCGGCTGCTCGACCTGGCCGAGCGCGGTGACGTGCTGGACACCAACCTCTACACCGCGCCCGGCCGCTACGGTGGCGGCGGGGCGGGCACCACCTGGCTGGTCGGCTCCGCGGAGGACGTGGCGAAATCGCTGCGCCGCTACCAGGACCTCGGCATCACGCACTTCGTGCTCTCCGACACCCCGTACCTGCGCGAGATCGGCAGGCAGGGGGACCAGCTGCTCCCGCTGCTCCGCGGATGAGCGCGGAGACCACCTCCGCTCCCCCTGATCTGCGCTGGAAGCGCCTGGTCGGCGTCTTCGCGCTCACCAATACCGTCGCCTACGGCGCGCTCATCCAGGCGTTCACGGTGTTGCTCGTCCCGATGTCGGAGGCGCTGCACGCCTCGCGCACCGAGGTGGCGGTGGCGGCCACCATCTCGACGCTGATCGGGGCGTTCGCCGCGGTCCCGGTCGGCGCCATGCTGGACCGGTACGGCGGTAGGCTGCTGATGACCGCGGGTTCGGCGATCGGGGTGGTCGCGGTGCTGCTGTGGTCGCAGGCGACCGCGCTGCCCCCGCTGTACCTGGCCTTCGTGCTGGTCGGGCTGGCGCTGGCGATGTCGACCTACGAGGCGGCGTTCGCGGTGCTGGTGGTGGTCACCGACGCCGCGCACCGGGACGGCGCGATCATCGCGGTGACCATGATCTGCGGCCTCGCCACCAGCTTCTACTACTTCCTCGCGGGCTGGCTGGAGGGTGTGCTCGGCTGGCGGCAGACGCTCGTGGTGCTGGCGCTGATCCTGGCGGTGGTCGCGGTGCCCGCGCACCTGTGGGCGGTTCCCGGGCGCACCGCGCACAGCCTGCGGGTCACCGGGCTGGTCGGGGTGCCGGTCGGCGATGCGCTGCGCACCCCCGGGTTCTGGTTCCTGGTGGTCGCCTTCGTCGCGCAGAGCGGGGTGACCTCGGCGTTCCTGCTCATGATGGTGACCTGGTTCCGCGACGTCGGCTTCTCGCCGACCGTGGCGGCGGCGCTGCCGATCGGCGTCGGGGTGCTGCAGATCGCATCCCGGATGGGGCTGGCGCCGCTGGCCCGGCGGTTCGGCATGGCCGGGGTGACCGCGGTGTCCTTCGCGGTGCAGGGCGCCGGGCTGCTGGTGCTCCCGCTGGCAGGCACCTCGCTGCCGCTCACCCTGGCCTGCGTCGCCGCCTTCGGGCTCGGGTACGGGATCAGCGTGGTGGCGCGGCCGTCGATCGTCGCGGACACCTTCGGGGCGGCGCGCTTCGGCAGCATTCTGGCGCTGATGACGGTGCCGATCGCGCTCTCCAGGGCGGGCACCCCGCTGGCGGCCGCGTGGATCGCGGACTGGCGCTTCCTGGTGCTGCTCGGCGCCGCCTGCCTGCTCGCCGCGCTCGCCCTCCTTCCGGTCGCCCGGCCTCGCCAACACGCACCCGGCGCGGTCTGCACGCAGCGCCCGGCCCAGCCGATGACGTCCGACGTGGAGACGCCGTGCTCGCGCGCCGGTTCCGTAGCAACTCGGAGAAAGCGGAACGGGCCGGAACCGTGGAGGTTCCGGCCCGGTCAGCGGGTGTTCAGAGATTGAGCCCGGTCCCGTGCACCCCGTGCTCGTCGATGAGCGCGAGCTCGTCGTCGGTCAGCTCGGGGAAGCCCACCGCGGCCAGGTTGTGGTCCAGCTGGGCGGTGGAGCTGGCGCCGATCAGCGCCGAGGTGACCTCGGGCCTGCGCAGCACCCACTGCAGCGCCAGCTGGGCCAGCGACTGGCCGCGCGCCTCGGCGAGCTTGTTCAGCTCGGCGGTGCGCTGCCGGTAGGTCTCGTCGATGACGTCCGGCGAGAGGAAGGTGCTGTTCTGCGCCCGCGCGCCCGCCGGGATGCCGCCCAGGTACTTGTCGGTGAGCAGCCCCTGCGCCAGCGGGGAGTAGACGATCACGCCGAAGCCGTCGTCCTGCGCCGTCTCCAACAGGCCGTTCTGCTCAGGGCGGCGGTCGTAGATGCTGTAGCGCGCCTGGTGGATGAGGAGCGGGACGCCTGCGGCGCGCAGCAGCTCGGCGGCCTCGTGCGTGCGGTCCGGCTGGTAGTTGGAGATGCCGACGTACAGCGCCTTGCCCTGCTGCACCGCGCTGACCAGCGCGCCCACCGATTCCTCCAGCGGGGTGGCGAGGTCGGGGCTGTGGTGGTAGAAGATGTCGACGTAGTCGGTGCCGAGGTCGCGCAGGCTGTGCTCGAGCGAGGTCAGGATGGACTTGCGCGAGCCGCCCCTCAGGTACGGGCTCGGGCCGATGGCGTTGCCCGCCTTGGTGGAGAGGATCAGCTCGTCGCGGTACGGGGCGAGATCCTTGCCGAGCACCCGGCCGAAGTTCTGCTGCGCGGCGCGGTGCGGCGGGCCGTAGCGGTCGGCGTTGTCGAAGTGCGTGATCCCGAGATCGAAGGCGTGCAGGATGATCTCGCGCTGGGTCTCGTACGCGTAGTCGGTGCCGAACTTCTGCCACAGCCCGAAGGAGAAGGCTGGCAGGTCGAGCCCGGAGTTCCCGGTGCGCCGGTACGGAATCCGCTCGTACCGGTTCGGGGCGGCCGAGTAGGTCAGTTCGAATGCTCCGTAGGACATCGGATGCGTGTTTCCTTTTCTGTCGGGGATCAGAAGAGCCCGGTGGTCGGCGGTTCCTCGCCGGTGAGGTGGTAGGCGCCCGCGACGGCCTGCTTCCACTGCCGCGGGTTGTGGTTGGCGGCGGTGCGGGCATTCCGCCAGTGCCGGTCGAAGCCGAGGTCGCGGCTGGTGATCGAGCCGCCGCCGACGTCGAAGAGCAGCTCGGCCGCGGCCAGCGCGGATTCGATGGCGATCACGCCCGCCTGCGCGACGTGCACCGAAGCGGCGGCGCCTGCTGCCCGGAGCGCGTCGCCGGTCAGACCGTGCACGCCCTGCAGGGTCTCGGCGGCCAGCAGGACGACGGCGCGCGCGGCCTGGGCGCGGGCGGCGATCTCGCCGACGGTCTGCCGCACGTACGGGTCGTCGGTGCTGGCGGTCGCGGTGCTGTGCTTGATCGGGCGGGCCTTCTCCCGGACGAACCAGACCGCGTCGTCCAGCGCCCGCGCCGCCACCCCCGCCTGCACCGCGGCCAGGTAGAGCTGGGCGAAGGCGCCGGTCCACGGGTTGGCGGGCTCGGGGGTGCCGAGCTCGGTGACCTCGTCGGCGCGGATCCGCACCTCGGTGAAGCGGGTGGTGCCGCTGGCGGTGAGGCGCTGGCCGACGGCGTCGAAGTCGTCCAGCCGCTCGATGCCCGCGCGGTCCAGCGGGACGGTGAAGCGCACCACGGTGCCGTCCCCGGCGCGCGCCTGGGTGGAGAACCAGGTGGCGTAGAGGCCACCGGTGGAGTAGTACTTCTCGCCGTTCACGATCCAGTCGGCGCCGTCCGGCCGCGCGATGGCGTTGACCTGCCCGCTCGCGCCGCCGGTGCGCTCGTTGGCGGTGCCCGCGAAGAGGTCGCGGGCGCGCAGCCGGGCCAGGGTGCGGGCGCGGTGCGGGCGGTCCGGGCGGGCCACCACCTGCTCGGCGGTGAGGAAGCTGCTGCGCAGCGCCTGCGCGATATTGGAGTCGGCGCGGGCGATCTCGACGACCAGCTCGATGACGTCGCGCAGGGTGCCGCCCGCGCCGCCCTCGTGCGTCGGGATGCCGGTGAGCGCGATCCCGACCTCGGCCAGTGCGCGGACCTCGGCGAAGGCGTAGTCGCGAGACTCCTCGCGGGTCTTCGCGGTGGCGGCGAGACGTTCCAGGATCGGTGTTGCCGCTGCGCGGATGCCCGCGACGGTGAGCGTTTCCGGCGCGGTCGGACCGGGCGCCCAGGCGACGGGCGGTGCCGCGGGCCCCGCGCCGTCTCCGGTCACGCGAGCGCCTGCGGGGGCGCCGGGCAGCGCCGCATCGGCGCCGTGGCCGGGAGCCTCCGCCCCGGGGGCGACGGTTTTCCCGCGGGCGGGGGCGCCCGCGATCCCACCGGACGCGGGTTCGTGCAGTGCGGTCATGCCGGGATCTCCTCGGTCGTCGGAACGGGCAGGCCGAGCGCGGCCCGCAGGGTCGGGTGCGGTTCGCGGCGGGCGAGGGCAGGGACCACCCGGTCGATGGTGTCGCGGACCGCGTCGGCGCCGCCGACCGGGGCGAGCAGCACCGCGTCGTAGCCGGACGCCCAGGTGGCGAGCTCCGCGAGGTCGGTGTCCGCGGCGACCTCCGCGCGCCCGATCACCGCGAAGCGGCCGGGCGGCACCTCCGCGCCGCGCTCGACGAAAACCGCGTCGGCGAGCCCGAGATCGGCGACGCCCGACGCCGCCTCCACCGCGAGCACCGGGCGCCCCTGCGCCGAGGACGGCCCGTCCAGCGGTCCGGCGACCCGGTAGTAGCGGCCCTCGAAGTCGATCGGCCCGATCAGCGCGTCGTCCAGCACCAGTGCCCGCTCCTGGTCGCCGAGCAGCGCGGCGCGCGGGAACGACTCCCACAGCCGGGTCAGCACGGTCGCGTACTCGGCCCAGCGCTCGGCGGGGTCGTTCGCGGTCGGGTCGGGCGCGGCGGCATCGCTGACCTCGTCGCCCGCGCCCGGCTGCAGCACCACTCCGGCCCGGCCGCCGACGGCCCGGTCGACGGAGAGCACCCGGCGCGCCGCGTTGTAGGGGGCGTTCCCGGTGGTGGGCAGATCGAGCAGGTAGCCGAGCTCGGCGGTGCGCCCGGCCAGGTAGGCGGCGACGGTGCTCGGATCGAGCGCCCGGTGCCCCCGGCCGCGGTTCGCGGGGACGTGGTCCCCCCGCGGGAAACCATCGGCGACGTCCCGAGCTCCGACGGCGGCGGCGCGCACTCGCAGCGCCACCACCCCGGCGCGCTCGGCTGCGGCAGCCAACTCCGCCGCGACCGCGAGCGGCACCAGGCCGGGCGCCGCGCCCGCGCCGAGTGGCACCGGATCGCCGACGGCGATCTCCAGCAGAACAGGAACAGTCATGGCATCTCTCCGCTCAGCGCGCCGCTTCGAGCGGCCCGCGGTCGACGGCCGGGGCCGCGGGCAGCCCGAGGCCGAGGTGGTCGCGCAGTGTGGTCCCCTCGTACTCGGCGCGGAACAGCCCGCGCCGCCGCAGCTCGGGCACCAGGTGGTCGGCGAAGTCGTCGAAACCGGAGGGCAGCACGTCTGGCATGACGTTGAAGCCGTCGGCGGCGCCGTGCCGGAACCAGCGCTCGATGTCGTCCGCGACCTGCTCGGGGGTGCCGACCACGATGCGGTGCCCGCCGCCGCCGGAGAGCTTGCGCAGCAGCTGCCGCAGCGTCGGGTTCTCCCTGGCGATGATGTCGCGCACCACCCGGTTGAAGGTCTGCGATCCGGTGCTCGCGTCCGGTGCGTCCAGCAGCTCGGCGGGGAGCGGCTCGTCGTCGGGGAGGTCGTCGAGGGCGAAGCCGAGCTGGCTCGCGAGCCGGGCGCGCGCGTAGGCGTCCGGCAGGACCTCGTCCAGCTGCTCGCGGCGCCGCCGCGCCTCGGCCTCGGTGCTGCCGAGCACGGTGGAGAGCCCGGGCAGCACCACGATCTCGTCCGGGTTCCGGCCGAAACTTCGTGCGCCCTCGCGCAGTTCGGTGCGGAAGGCGCGGGCCAGGTCGATGTCCTGCTCGGCGGAGAAGATCACCTCGCCGACCCGGGCGGCCAGCCGCTTGCCGTCCGCCGAGCCGCCCGCCTGCACCACCACCGGCCGCCCCTGCGGCGACGCGTACTCGGTGCGCGCCGCCCACGCGGCGACGACCCGCTCGACGAACTCGCCCGCGCGCCGGTAGCGCAGCCCGTGCTCCGGCTCGCCGGAGCGGCCGAAGTTCCGCGCCGCCACCGGCCCGGCCGTGGTCACCACATTCCAGCCGAACCGCCCGCCGCTCAGGTGGTCCAGGTCGCCGAGGCGCCCGGCCAGCTCGGCCGGGTCGTTGTAGGACGAGGAGAGCGTGGCGATGAGTCCGACCCGCTCGGTCTGCGCCGCGATCCTGGCGAGCACCGTGCTCGGCTCGAGGTTGTTGCCGGTGCGGTGCTTGGTGGACGGGTCGAGCAGGGGGCCGTCGGCCAGGAAGACGGCGTCCAGCCGCGCCTCCTCGGCCTTGCGCGCGATCGAGGTGTAGTGCTCGATCGTGTACGAGGCCAGGCCATCCGTGCCCGGGAACCGCCAGGAACCCCCGAACACACCGGAATTCAGGATATTGACGTTGAGGTGCAGCTGCCCGCTCACGCTGCGTCCTCTCGCGGCATGAGCGGGGGCCCTCCGTGGCTACGCTTCGCTCCCGCCTCCGGGCCTGACCCGCTCATGCCGACACCTCCGCGGACGGCCGGTTGCGGTAGTACCCCGGCTCCGGCGAGTCCCCGTTCACCAGGTATGCCCCGACCACGCGCGGCTTGTAGACGACGGGGTTGTGCGAGGCCAGCGTGCGGGCATTGCGCCAGTGCCGGTCCAGGTGCGCGCTGTTCCGCGCGGTCGAGGAGCCCCCGGCGTCGAAGGCGCGGGTCGCCGCGTCCAGCACCGCCTCGATCACCGCGATCTGCGCGGCGGAGGTGTCCAGATAGGCCCGCGTGTACTCGCTTTCGTCGCCGCTCGCGTGCGCCGCCTGCAACCGCTCACCGGCCAGCCGGAGCAGCGTCTCGGCGGTGAGCCTGCGCGCCTGGAGCACCCCGACGACCCCGAGCACCTCCGGGTCGTCGGCCGCGGCCTGGGTGAGCGCGTGCAGGCTGGTCCTGGTGCGGGCGCGCACGATATCGACGGTTTCGGCGACGATGCTGCGCGCGATCCCGGTCAGGTTGGCCAGGTGCACGATCTGCACGAAGGAGTCGAGCCCGCGCAGCGACTCCTTGAACTTCCCGACGTCGCCGTGCGGCTCCACCGGGACGTCGGCGAAGAGCGTTGTCCCGCTGCCGGTCTGGCGCTGCCCGATGCCGTCCCAGTCGTCCACGTGCGTGACGCCGGGGTGCCGGGCCGGGATCACCACGAAGCCGCGGCCGCCCTCGTCGTCGGCGACCGCCGCCCGGATGTAGTCCGCGAACCGCGCGCCGGTCGAGTAGAACTTGGTGCCCGAGACCAGCCGCTGCCCGTCCGGCCCGGTCCGCACCGTCGTGGTCGACGCCCCCCACCCCGGTGTGACCTCACCCGCGGTCACCGCCTCGGCGACCACCGCGGACGGCTCGGACTGCGCATTGCCGAACACCGCGCCGCCACCGATCTTCCGCAGCCAGTGCGCGCGCACCGCGGCATCGGTCTCCAGCAGCAGGATCTCGACCGTGGTGAAGTGCCCGCGGAAGATCTGCGGGACATTGGAGTCGGCCTGCCCGGCCTCGGCCAGCAGCTCGAACAGCACCGGCAGCTCGACCCCGAAGCCGCCGAACTCCTCCGGCACCCGCAGCCGCCCGAAGCCTGCGTCGGCCAGCTCCCGGATCAGCGCCTCCGGGTGCTCGAAACTCAGGTCGCGCTCGCCGACCCCCTTCGCGAGTTTCACCAGCACCGCCCGGATGCGCTCCAGCGCGGCGGCCAGGGTGTCGGTACTCATGAATGTCCTCCCGAGATGAGGTCGCGCCCGGCGATGGCGTCGACCAGCCGGACCGTGTAGTCGTCGGCGGGGTGCGCGAAGACCCGCTCCACCTCGCCCTGCTCGACGATCCGGCCCTGCCGCATGACCGCGACCCGGTCCGAGATGGCCCGGACCACCGCCAGGTCGTGCGAGATGAACAGGTAGGTGAGGCCGCGCTCCTCCTGCAGCCCGCGCAGCAGCTCCAGGATCTGCGCCGCCACCGAGACGTCGAGCGCGGAGATCGGCTCGTCCAGCACCACCACCTCGGGCTCCAGCACGAGCGCCCGCGCGATCGCGACCCGCTGCCGCTGCCCGCCGGAGAGCTCGCGCGGGTGCCGCCGGACGAAATCCGCGGGCAGCGCGGCGGCTTCGAGCGCCGCCACCACCTGCTCCTCGTTCGGCCGCTTCCCCCGCCGCCTGCCGCCGAACGAGCGCAGCGGCTCGTCCACCACGTCGTAGACGTCGAAGCGCGGGTCGAAGGAGGAGTACGGGTTCTGGTAGACGATCTGCACGTTCCGCCGCAGCGCCCGGAAGTCCCGGCGCCGCAGCCGGGTGATGTCGGTGCCGAGCAGGGTGGCGCTGCCGCCGGTGGCCGGGGTGAGCCCGGTCAGGATCCGGGCGGTCGTCGACTTCCCCGACCCCGATTCGCCGACGACGGCGAAGGTCTCGCCGCGCCGGACCTGGAACGAGATGCCGTCGACGGCGGTCACGTCGCCGTACTCCTTGCGCAGCCCGGCGACCTCGATCACGGTCTCCCGCTCGGCGGGCGCGGCCGCGCGCGGCCGGATCCTGCCGATCCGGGAGGGCACGCTGTCCAGCAGCTTCCTGGTGTACTCGTGCCGGGGCGCCGCGACGATCTCCCTGGTCGGCCCGACCTCGACCAGCTCGCCGCCGCGCATCACGCCGAGCACGTCGGAGCGGTCGGCCGCGACGCCGAGGTCGTGGGTGACCAGGACGACGCTGGTGCCGAGCCTGCGCCGGATGTCGTCGATCAGGTCGAGCACCTGCTTCTGCACGGTGGCGTCGAGCGCGGAGGTCGGCTCGTCGGCGATGATCAGCTCCGGCTCGGCGGCCACCGCCGCGGCGATCAGCACCCGCTGGCGCATGCCGCCGGAGAGCTCGTGCGGGTACTGCCGGTAGCACCGCTCCACGTCGGTGAAGCCGACCAGCTCGAAGAGCTCGTACACCCGCTCGCGGCGGGCCGCGGCGTCCAGCTCGGTGTGCAGCAGCAGCACATCCTCCACCTGGTGCCCGACCCGGCGCACCGGGTCCAGCGAGACCGTCGGGTCCTGCGGGATCAGGCTCACCGCCCGGCCGCGGATCTTCCGCCAGCCCTGCTCGGACAGCTCGGTGAGCTCCTGCCCGGCGAAGGCGATCCGCCCGCCGAGCACCGCGCCGTTCTCCGGCAGCAGCCCGAGCACGGCGTGCGCGGTGGTGGTCTTGCCCGACCCCGACTCGCCGACCAGGGCAAGCACCTCGCCGGGCGCCACCTCGAAGGAGACGCCGCGCAGCACCGGGGTGAGCCCGCCGCCGGTGCGGTACCCGACGCTCAGGTCGCGCACCGCGAGCACGGCGGTCGTCGTGCGGAGCTCTTCGTCGACCAGGGTCACGGCTGCCTCCTCGTGATGTGGTGCGCGATGTGGTTGGTGGCCAGCACCACCGCGACCACGGTGAGCCCCGGCCACAGCGTCAGCCAGCCGCGGGTCGCGATGTAGTTGCGGCCGTCCGAGACCAGCCGCCCCCACTCCGGCTCCGGTGGCTGCGCGCCGAGCCCGAGGAAGCTGAGCGAGGCGATCCAGATGATGGCGATGCCGAACTGCACCGTGATCAGCGAGACCGTCGGCGCGATCGAGTTCGGGAGCACGTGCCTGCGCAGGATGTCGAGCGTTGAGGCGCCGCTGGTGATCGCGGCCTCCACATAGGTGCTGGTCCGCGCCTTGAGCACCTCGGAGCGGATGAGCCGGGCGAAGGTCGCCGATGTGGTGAGCCCGACCGCGATCCCGGCCTGCGGCACCCCGAAGCCGAGCAGCACCACGATCGTGATGGCGAGCAGGAAGCCGGGAATCGCCAGCACCACGTCGATGACCCGCATGAGCGCGCTGTCGGTGAAACCGGCGAACCACCCGGCCAGCGCGCCGAGCAGCGACCCGACCAGCACCCCGACGCCGACCGCGACCGCCGAGCCGAGCAGCGAGGCACGGGCCCCGTACACCACCCGGGTGTACAGGTCGCGGCCGAGCTGGTCGGTGCCGAACCAGTGCTCGGCCGATGGCGGCTGCAGCTTGTTCGCCGGATCCGGCAGCAGCGGGTCGTAGCTCACGAACAGGTGCGGGACCAAGGCCCAGAGCAGCGCGGTCGCCACCACGGCGATCGCGAGCACCAGCGTCCAGTGCCCGCCGAGCCACCGCAGCGGCGATGCCTCCTTCTCGCGTCCCGGCGCGTGCTTCCCGTGGTCGAGGACGGCGGTCACGGCATGGCCACTTCCGCCGGGAGGCCACGCGGTGGAACGACCACGCGCGGACTGCGCTTGCGGACGAGCCCGGAGCGGGCCGTGGTGAAGCGCTGCGTCCTGCCGTCGACCAGCACCCGCGGGTCGACGAACGGATAGATCAGGTCCACCGCCAGGTTCACCAGCACGTAGGCCGCCGCGGAGAGCAGCACGACGCCCTGCACCACCGGCAGGTCCTGGGTCTCCACCGCCCCGACCGTGAGCTGCCCGATCCCGTCCCGCGCGTACACCGCCTCGGTCACCACCGAACCCGCGATGAGCTCGCCGATGGTCAGCCCGAGCAGCGTCAGCACCGGCAGCGAGGAGTTGCGCAGCACGTCCTTGCGGAAGACGAACCCCTCCCCCGCGCCCTTGGCCCGCAGCACGTGCACGAACGGCTGCCGCCTGGTGCCGCGGATCGAGGTGGCGAAGACCTGCGACATCGGCGCCGCCACCAGCAGCCCCAGCGTCGCGGCGGGCGCGACCAGCGCGAGCGCCGTCCCGTCGTCGACCGAGGGAATGAGGTGGAAGCGGAAGGAGAGGAACTGCAGCACCAGGATGCCGACCACGAACGTCGGCACCGAGGCGAAGAGCGCGGGCACCGAACCAGCCAGGTCGCGCAGCCACGGCCGACGGGCGTAGTTGATCAGCACCGCGACCACCCCGGCGAAGACCAGCCCGAAGACCAGCGCCAGCCCGGTGAGCGCCAGCGTGCCCGGCAGTGCCGCGCCGATCATCTCGGCGACCGGCGTCCCGGTGGCGAGCGAGAAGCCGAACTCACCGCGCAGCGCCGCCGCCAACCCGTGCAGGTACTGCTCGTGGATCGGCCGGTCCAGCCCGTAGTACTCCAGCATCATCCGCCCCGCCTCCGGGGAGATCTGCGCGTCCGGGTTCTGGATCCGGTTGTTCACCGAATCCCCCGGCAAGGCGCTGAGCAGCACGAACGACAGCGTGTATGCCGCGAGCAGCACCAGCGCCGCCTGCGCCAGCCGCTTCAGGACGTAACCGCGCATCGCCTCACTCCTCGATCCAGGTGTCGTACAGCCAGGTGCGGGCGGTCGACTCGGTGCCGAAGCCGTGCACCGACGGGGCCAGCCCGAAGACCTGGGTCTCGTCGTACAGCGGGATCACGTACCCCTCGGCGAAGAGGTGGTCCTGGATGGCCCGCACCGCGGCCGCGCGGCGCTCCGGGTCGAACTCGAAGGCCTGGGCGCGCACCAGCTCGTCCAGCTTCGCGTCCGGGGTGGGGGCGTGCAGCTCGTTGGTCGCGGTGCTGTCGTAGGCCGAGCGCAGCACGTCCGGCTCGGCGCGGGAGAGCTGCCCCTGCACCAGCGCCCAGCTGTCGGCGCGGGCGGTCTGGGTGGCCTCGTACTCGGTGAGCGAGGTGGCGTTGATGGTCAGCTCGACCCCGGCCTTCTTCCACTGCGACTGCAGCAGCTCCAGCACCGGCTGGGCGACCTGGTAGTACGGCGCGATCCAGATCTCGATCCGGAGCCGCTTGCCGTCCTTCTCCCGGATGCCGTCCGGCCCCTGCCGCCAGCCGCCCTGCTCCAGCAGCGTGTTCGCCTTGTCCAGGTCGTACTTCAGCGCGTCGCCCGCGTCCGGCCGCTGCGGCGTGCCCTGCACCAGGATGCTGCCCGGGATCGGGTAGCTCGGCGAGAGCACCGTCTGGTTGATCTCCGCGCGGTCCGTCGCCGCCTGCAGCGCGAGCCGGACGTTCCTGTCGGTGACCGGCGCGGTCGAATCCAGCTGCGGCGACAGCTTGTTCGTCTGCCCCTGCACCGGGAAGGCCTCGATCCGGCCGCCCTGCGCGCTCACCGTCTCCTCGTCGTAGGGGGCGATGTTGCGGGCGATGTGCGCCTCACCGGACTGCAGCGCGCCCACCCTGGTACCCGCCTCCGGCACCGTCTTGAAGACCACCCGCTCCAGGTAGGCGCGGCCCTCGTGGCCGGAGCCCGCGGGCGCCCAGTTGTAGTCCTCGCGCCGCTTCAGCGTGATGCCGGTGGTGCCGTTCACCGACTCCACCACGAACGGCCCCGACGCGATCCAGTTCTGCGCCTGCCCCTGCCCGTTCAGGTCCCGCTCCAGAAACGGCCGCGCCAGAATCGAGCCCGCCCGATAGAAAGAGGTCACCTGCAGGAAACCGACATTCGGCTTGCTGAAGTTCACCTTCACGATCAGTGGAGCCACGACTTCACTGCCGACGTAATTCGTGAAGAAGGAATCCGGCGGAATTCCGAGCCCCTTGTCCCCGAAACCGTGCTGGTCGTAATTCGCCTTCACGATGGCCGCGTCCACCGGGTCGCCGTTGCTGAACGTCACCCCCTCGCGCAGCGTGAAGGTGTAGCTCAGCCTGTCCGGACTGATCTCCCAGGACTTCGCCAACCACGGCCGCACCTCGCCCGACTCCGGATCCTGCCAGGTCAGCCGGTCCGCCAGATTGTTCGCGACCTGGCTGTTCGACCAGATCGACGCCGTCGGCAGCCACGCCGTGTACTGCACCGGATCGTAGAAGTTCAGCGTCCCCCCGTAGACCGGGGTGCCCCCCTCCGCCCCCGTCGAATTCGACGGCCCGCCGCACGCGGCGAGCGCTGTCACGAGAGCGGTCGCCACCGTCGCGGTGGCCAGAAGTCTGCGGAATCGGATATTCCTCATGGCGGTGGTAGGTCTTCCTCGAAATCGCACGCCGACAATCCGGCGCTGTCGGGAGAAAGTTGACCATTTCGCCGCCGGACGTGACGACCGGTCAGCTCATCGTGATTCGAACTCCCGGATCGTGAAGCTTTGCTACATTCATCGCCAACGGCGAGTGATCGGGGGAGCCCGTGTCCACCATCGTGATGACCGGGGGGACATCGGGGATCGGCGCCGTCGCCGTCTCGCTGCTGCGGTCCGAGCACCGCGTCGTGCTCGGCGCGCGGCGCCCCGCGTCCGGTGTGGAGTCACTACCGCTGGACCTGGCCGCGCTGGCGTCGGTGCGGACCTTCGCCGCCGGGATCCGGCATCGGCTGGGGTCCGAGCCGATCGACGTGCTGGTACTGAACGCGGGCGTGATCCGGGCGAACGCCGACGGGCGCACGGTGGACGGCTTCGAGACCACCTTCGCCGTCAACCACCTCGCGCACTACCTGCTCCTCCGACTGCTCTTCCCCGCGCTCGCACCCGGCGCCGTCATTCTGCTCACCACCAGCGGCACCCACGACCCCGCCACCGGCGCCGGGCTGGAGCCGCCCCGGCACGCCGACGCCCGGCTGCTGGCCGATCCGCAGCTCGATCCCGCGCTGCCCGCCGAGGCGGGGCAGCACGCCTACACCGCTTCCAAGCTCTGCGCGGTGCTCACCGTGCGCCATCTCGCCGCCGAGTACCCGAACCTGGTGACTCCCATCGCCTTCGATCCCGGGCAGGTGTTCGGGACCGGGCTGGCGGGGGATCTCGCGCTGCCGATGCGGGTGGCGTGGAAGGTGTTGGGCACGCCGGTCGGGTGGCCGCTGCGGCAGTTCCAGCCGACGCTCAACAGCGTGCCGGACGCGGGGGCCGCGCTGGCCTCGCTCGCTTCCCTGGATGTGGCGCCGGAGGCGGGACAGAGTTACGCCGCGGTGCGGCGGGGGAAGCTGGGGTGGCAGGAGCCGTCGGAGTTGGCGCGGGACGCAGAGGTGGGGGCGGCGCTGTGGACGGAGAGTGCGCGGCTGGCCGGGTGGAAGGACTGAGGGGATTGCAGCGCGGGGATCGCATGCGCGTCGTCGAACATGCTGCCCGCGTGCGTAATTAGTCTGTTCGACTGAATTTTCCGCAATTCGGTCGACTCAGGGATTGGTCCCGGGGCACACTCGGGGGACGGCGCCCGGTGATCCTGGCCGGGTGTGGAGCGAAAGCTCGGGGGATCCGGGGGATACATCCGTGACAGTCTCGACGGCGTTCGAACTACCCACATTCCGGCCGGCGGTTCTCGCCGACCTCACCGGCATCAGCATGATCGAGAAAGCGGAGTTCAAGGACCGGGCGTACCCGTACTTCGTCATCCGGCAGTTGTACGACCTGCACGGTGCGCGCTGGCTCGTTGCCGAGATCGACAACGAACTGGTGGGATACGCCATCGTCGCGGTCGGCAACGACGACCGCGCCTGGGTGCTCACCCTTGCTGTGGCCCCACCGTTCGTCCGGCGCGGATTCGGCAGCGCGCTGCTCGAACGCGCCGTTTCACACTGCGCGTCCACCGCGATCAAGCAGATCTTCCTCACCGTTCGGCCCGGCAACGACCCGGCGGAGCGGCTGTATCGCAAACTCGGTTTCATCCCCGCTGCCCATGAGCCGCGATACTTCGGCCCCGACGAACCCCGCGATGTTCTGGTGCGAAACGTGGATCCCGGACACGATCCGAGCGCCTTCGCCGACTCGGCTTCGGACATCTGGCGCAAGAACACCGTACGCCCGACCGGTCACCGCCTACTGCACGACCCGGCACCGGTGATCAAGAGCATCGGCGACCCGTGACCGAGTACGAAGGCGACGCCGAATTACCCGCCGCGGTACAGACCGTCACCATTCTCATCGATCGGCACGCCGCCGTCTACTGTCGCGAACTCGCCCGCTACTACGACAGTGTGGCGGACGGCGCGACTCGGCCGGACGAACGCCCCCTGCTGGACTCCTTCAACAACCACGTCGAGCGGACGGTCGCGGGATACGATCCCGCGCAGATCGAGCAGTCCGGCGACAGCCTGGTTTTCGACCACATCTACGACGTCGCCCGCCAGGTCGTGATCGATGACGACGAACTGGAGCGCACCCCGATCGAATCGCTCACCGCGCTTCTGGCCGCCGAGGTCGAGTTTCGCGGCCCACGCAAGCTCAGCCGCACGCAGAGCATGCTGCTGGCCGAGATCTACGAGCGGCTCGGCCACTCCCTGGTGGAGACCGATGTGCCGGGCCACGCCGCGCTCGCCTTTCAGCGGGCCCAGTTCCTGCACCAGGCCAACGAGGATCTCGACGCCCAGGACCGCTGCGGGCTCGCGCTCGCCCGCGCTCGGCGGCGGGCCCGCTACCCGCGCTGGCGGCGGGCGCCGGGGTGGGCGACCGATCTGCTGTGCGGGTACGGGTACCGACCGTTCCGGCTGTTGATCTGGATCGGCATCTTCGTCGGGCTCTGCGCGCTCACGCTGTACTCGACCAGTGACGTCCCGCTGCTCCGCGCCTGCTACCTCTGTGTCATCAATTTCCTCAATCCCATTGTGGGCGAGGAGGACCCGATCGAGATCACCACTATCGGCAAGGTCGTGCTCGTGGCGGAAGCCTACACCGGCCTGGTCGCCTCCTCGGTCTTCTTCGCATTGCTGGTGCGGCGCTGGTTCCGGCTGTGAGCGGCGCGGGTCAATCCGTGCTGCCCACGCGCGGACGCCGGAAGGCGGCCAGTGTCGCAACGCTCATCCGGCCGTGCAGGTGCCCGAGCCGGGCGGACCACTCGGCCGAGAAGCCGGGATCCCGCTCGATGTCCTGCCACAGCCCGCGCACCAAGGCCGGAGTGTGCGCACCGGGTGCCCAGAGGTGGATGAAGCCGGCAAGCAGCGGGCCGATGATCGCCTCGGCGGAGTCCAGATCGGTCGCGGGCACCGAATCCGCCTCGTCCATCACCGCGGCGGCGACGCCGAGCAGCCAGTCGTGCCGGGCCAGATCCGCGCAGAACCGGCCGACCTGCGCGAGCTCCGCCTCGTCCCCAACCGTGATCAGGACCGTACGGACCCGGTCGTCCTCCAGTCGGAACATCAGCGGCGCAGGCCCGGTCTCACCGATGCGCGCGGCCCAGCGCAGCCGGGTCGTCCCGCTGTGCAGCGGGGCCCGCTGGTCGAGGGCAAGCCCCATCCCGAGTTCGGCGAGCAGCCTGCGGCTGATCGAAGCCAGGTCGAGGGCGTCGCGGCTCGGCGTCCGCGCCTGCAGGAAGCCTTCGATCAGATCGGTTCCGGTGCGCGGCGTCACCTGGGTGATCACCTCGCCGGTGCCGACCGCGGCGAGGTAGTACGACCACGGCTCCCGCTTCGGCGCCCGGGCCCGGCGGATGCGGGTCCACGCCGAACTCTGCAGGATACGGCCGCCGGCGATCTGCCCGGTGACCGCCGCGGTGCCGATCGCCCGCATCGCGGCGCCGGAGGGGGTCGGCAAGCGGCAGTCGAAGCCTTCCGCCATGATCGGTGAGACGGCCAGGCTGTTCGGCCGCTCCCGCCACTCGACCAGGCGGCCCGGCATCACCGTGAGCAACTCCTCGGCCGCCGTGCGCACGAGTGCCGTCGAGTTCGGCACCGCGCAGGTATGGATCTCCCCGAGCATCAGCAGCGGGGCGTCCATGTCACCGGTCTCAGCGACCGACGGACCGCTGGGGCGGGGCCGCGCCCCGGCTGCCCGATTCACGAAACGCCGCCGGCCCGGAGCGGGCGATGTCTCCGGCTCACGTGCACTCATACTCAGACCTCGCCGAGGAAGATGTGGTCCAGTCGGTCGGCAATGGCAGGCGGCACGCGCACTCCCTCGGCCGTCCCCCGCGCGATCAGTTGGCCCACCACCTCCGGGTCCAGGTAGAGGTGGTCGAGGATGACCCGCACCGCGTGCTCGATGGGGAGGTAGTGCCGCGGCAGCACGGACAGCGTCCGATACGCCGCGAACGGCTTGGCGCGTGGATTCAGCTGCAGCACCGCGGGCAGCTCCCACCACTGCCTCGGCCAGGTCCGGCCCTGCGCCCATACCTCGGGCACGACCACAGGCGCCCCGTTGTCGCGCAGCATTCCCAACCGCAACAGCTGCCAGACCGTGGCCAGGAACGGGCACGACCACCGGGTGAACGTCTCGGTCCTGCCGTTCACCCGGCGCTGTTTCGTGCTCCACATCTGCACGTCGAGGAAGATCGAATGCTCCCGGCTGCCGAGTTCTTCGGGATGCTCATACCGCCCGGAGTGCATCGCCTGGCCGGATGCCGCTCCCTCGGAGCCGCGACGGCCATTGCACAGCCACCCCGTCTCCTTCGCGGGCGGGCGGGTTCCCGTCGCCCCCTCGACGGGCCCCTCGACGATCTTGGCGGCGACCATGCTCGCGAGTTCGATCGGATCGGCGCCCGGATCGGTGGTCGGCGTCTCCCAGCAGCCCGCCTCCCGGGCCAGATAATCGATGTGCAAGCCGTACTCGCCTGCGATCCGCAGCAGTTTCTCGATGATTTCGCCAGGATCGGTATCGCGAATGAAATAGTCGTCGATCAGAAAACAAGTACTGACCCGGGCCTGTGCGCCCAGGGCGGCGCGTGCGTTCGCGATCGCCGACTCCACGAACGGAACGACCCGACTGAATTGATTGCGAATGACGTCCTCGTGTTGGACGAGGTCGTTCATGTAGAAATGGCCCACCTCGATAGACCAGTGCGACAGCGGCACGTGCTCGACACGCCGGTGCTCGCTCGCTTCGCTGTAGCCGACTCCGTACTCCACGGATATCGAAACCTCTCCATTCGATGGTGCCGGACGCGGAGTCTCAGAACGGATCCCAGGTGGCCGGATTGACCAGGCGCGCAGCGAGTTCTTCGAAGGCCGCGGAGGTGGCGGCGTTCGCGATGCCGTTCGCCACATCGGCATCCAGGATTATCTGCTCCCGCCACTGCAACACCGGCTCGACCGGGGTGCGACCGAGCAACGACGTCGCGCCGAGCTTCCGGCGCGAGGCAAGGGTGCGGAGCGCGGAATCCTGCTCCCGCAGCCAAGCCGCCTGCGGACCGCCCGACGCGCCGCTGGTCGGTTCATTGAGCTGCGGCACCGCGGTGCGGATGTAGCGCAGATCGCTGAGCAGTTTGGTGCGGTCGTGGCCCCAGTGCGAAGCCTCCTCCAACAGGCCGTGCGTCCCGTGCACCAGACCGTTCGCGGCGAGGATGTGCTGCCGGGTCCAGCGATGATAGACCAGCCAGCGCACCGTGGCGGAGGACAACTGCGGCGTCGCGGTGGCCCGCAGCGCCAGTTCCATGGCCAGCGACCGCCCCGCGCTGAGGTCGACGATGCAGACCTTGAATTCCGCATCGAGCTGGGAGAGCAGGGTGGCGCAGCGCCTCACGACGGTGTCGGTGACGGCATTGAATTCCGCTCCGCCGTCGTCCCCGGGGAAGAGCACCAGCTTCCCGGTCCGGGAGCGCATCTTGCGGAGAGCTCCCCGATCGCTGGTCGCCCGAACGTCCCAGCGATCCGCGCTGGCTCTGCCATCGAGCAGGTACGTGTGCAGGCCTCGGCCTTCTCCGACTCCCCGCTCCACCGCTCCGATTTCGAACAGGGCTCCCGAGGTGGGTGAGCCGAAATCGAAATCCAGATAGGCCACCGTCTTCCCGGCCATGCACAGCCGGTAGGCGATATTGCAACTGGTCACCGAGCGCCCGGTACCGCCTTTGTCGGATGTCGAGAAGACGATCACAGGTACGCGCTCCTCGAAGCGTCCTGTCTGGCGTAGGAGAGGCGATAGAGATCCCGCAGGGCGTCCGCCGCCAGGACGAAGGCGGTGCCCGCCTGCCTGCGGGCGACGAGTTGCCGCGCCTGCTCCAGGTGCTCCTCCACCCGATCCAGTGCGACCCGGTCCTCGGACGACTGCTCGATGCTCACGTTCAGCATTTCCTGATTGAGGAGGTGCTCGGCCTCGTTGAGCAATTCGACGGCTCGATTGACCATGGGCGGCGAGGTGAGCGGCGCTTCGCGGAAGGTCTTGTCCGCGGTCACCAGGCACTCCACCACCCGCTCGGTCATGTACCAGGACGGCTCCTCCACCGGAGCCGTGCCGGGGCCGAACAGGACGTGCGGGTCGTCCCAGAGGCCGGCGGCGTTGCCCTGGCGAAGTGTTCTGGCATCCAGGTGATCCATGGCCGACTTGGCCAGCTCCATCAGCCGATCGCGCGCACCGATGTTTCCGGACAGCTGCGCGGCCTGCAAAATGCGCTTCAGCAGCACCGGCGCGAAGTCGGAGACATTCCAGCGCAGAACAGAGCCGTTGTCGACCTTCTCGCTGCCCCACAAGTTCAGCCGGACGCCGGTCTTGTGCAGCTCCGCGGCGGGATCGTTCTTCATCGCACGGCGGACAACCCGGCCGCGGCGGGCCAGTTCCTCGAAAATGTCGATCGCCCGGGTCAGGTCGTCGTCGGTCGCGGTGCGGCGGACCAGATCCTGGATCAGCACAGCGGAGACGACGAGACTGAAGTAATCGGATTCCTCACCATCAGAGGTCCGCCAGGGAATGTCCTCGAGCGGCCAGTCCGATTCACCGAACCGCGCGACCGTCGACCAGTAGTTCTGGGTGAGATCCCAGCGCAGCCGCAGCGCCTCGGCCAGTCGCACCTGCTCCGGGTTCAGCAGGTCGAGTTCGCGGGTGCGTGCCGAGATGAGGTCGTTGATCCCGTCCAAGGCGATGACGGTGAAATAGAGGTAGGGACGCGCGACCGCCAGCCCCTGCTGTTTGGCGATCGGCCCATCGATGAAATCGACCTCCGCCGCGCCCTCGACGATCCCCCAGCTCCAGCCGCATTCGAAGAGCCTGCCGTCGTCCGCCAATTCGGTATCGCGGGTCTGGCCGAGGGTGACATCGCTTCGCAACCGGGCCCGGATTCGTTCCAGAGCCCGCGCCACGCTGTCGACCACCGCGCGGTCCGGCTCGTCGCGCTGGTTCAGCATTCGGAGCATGTTCTGCCCCGCTTCGGAGGACGCCGTCGCGGTATTCACGACGAAACTGCGCACCAGTCCGGTCATCGCCGCCGTGAGCCGGGAGCTCAGTCCGGCGCGGAGGTCCCGGATGCGGTCGATCAGCTCCGTCCTGGCCTCGGCCCGGGCCCAGCCGTCGAACACCCGGACGAAACCGAGACCCGCCAGGCAGAGCGTGGTCGACATGGAGTAGGCATCGACGACCTCGATCTTCCGCTGCTCGGTCGTCGGGCCGCCGTCGTCCGTGCCGGTGAGATAGTTGCCACCGGCGAAGTTCGGGGTACCGTCCGCATTGGTGTTGCGAAGGAGATACTGCTCCAGCAACTCGACCACAACGGCGCCGATCCGCGTCTGGCCGCCCAGCGGCGCCAAGACCGACCGCACATCGTCAGCCATGTCGTCCGGGCGATCGAGCGAGAAGGTATCAATTTCGGTAGCGGGGTACAGTAAGCACAGTAGTTGCTCGGAATCGCTGATCGATCCGAGCCCTGGCTCGCCGTCCCATTTCCATTCGCCGTCCCAGCACGCCGCGATGAGCGCCTGCCAGACATCGAGAATTTGCTGCCGTGGTCGTATTCTCACTGGACGCAGCCCTCCCCCCGGTCCGGCACATCCCACCCGGACCGTTCCGAGCGGCGGAGCGCCGGAGATGGCTGATCCAAGCGTACACCGTCCCTCATTCCCCTGTCTCCCTGAGTGTTTCGATACGAAAACCCCGTAGCCCAACTCGTTCGATAGGACGTCCGGCCTCGACGGCGCAGCACTGCCGGACGAGACCAGGGGCGGGTAGTCGCAATCGCGGTCACCGGATTCGAAAACTCCTCGTACACAGGGACAGACGGAAGTCGCGCACCGCCGACCGACGGGACGCTTGTTTCAAACTGCACGATCAGATCGCGTACGAACCGCCATGTCAACCCACAGCGTTTGCCATACGATAGCTGATCGATATCAAAACGAGCGCCGGATTGCGCCCACCTCCGAAAAAAGGTGCGTGACCTGCGGCGCTGCGGTCGTCACCAGCGGTATCGGCGCGCCCTACCGGACGCTGCGTTTCTACCGCACGACGTCGCAGGCCCGGTGTCCATCGATCAGGGGACAACCAGCGGTTGACTTCCCAAGGGTGCAGTGTCCGCGCGTAATCCATTGCGTCGCAATTGATCAGGTGGTTCGCGGGAACTGTCGCGCGACTCGCTGCCGCGGGGCAGACTCGTGGAGGAGTCCGGCACCAGCGACGGACGAATGGAGTAGGGGATGCGCATCAGGCCGCGACAGCAGCCACTGTGACGCGGAACAGCCGCTCTGCCTGTTCTATCCGGCGACCGAGATCCGCGCCTTCGCGCTAAATCAGCCGAACGAGATGACCGCTGACCTCGAGGCGACGCTGGAGGCGTGGGGCGAGGAGACGCGGATCGGCGGTGTGATCGTCGGGCTCGGATTCACCGTCTTCGCTCACCCGGTGCAGCGTCATCGCCCGGTGGTAGGCCGGCGCCGCGTGTTCGTACGGGCCGGCTTTCGGCATGTGCCCACCGAGCGACTCGTACACCTCGACGAGCAGGACGTTCTGCCTGCTGCTCAGGCGCAGCGGGCCAGAGTATTCGACGTCCGCCGCGATGAACGCGGCCAGGACTGCCTCGGGATCGCGCCGTTCGGTCGCGTCGTACAGCGCGGCGAACATCAGTGCGTGCGCATCGCGCCGCACGGCCGTGAGGTCGTAGGGGTCCTACCCCCTCGAGGATTCCCGATGCACTCGTTCACGACTTCGGGCGCACACGGCACGGCACCGGAAACGTACAGCGGCTCCACCCGGACCAACCCGGATGGAGCCACCTGTCCCCCGGACCTACCGCCGGGCCGCTACGCCCTACTTCGCCGCCGGCGGAACCGGCGCGGGCGCGTTGATGGTGGAGAAGTACTGGATCGCCGCGCCGATGATGACCGGGGCGGTGATCAGGATCTGGCCCGCGAGCGTGCCGAGCGCACCGATGGCGAGGATGCCGCCGATGCAGCCGACGGCGGCGGCGGGGACGAACGGGCCGAAGAGGCCGACGATGGTGGCCGAGGCGACGGTGGCGCCCGCGATGCCGCCGAGCACGCAGCCCGCGGCGCCGCCGAGGAGGCCGCCGACGAGGGTGCCGATGGTGGCGCCCGCGCTGATGGTGCTGGTCAGGCGCGACCAGGCGGCGACCTCGCGGTCGTACTCGTTCTTGAACGGCGCCTTGTCCTCGTAGGGCAGCGCGACCGGCTTGTAGACGGCCTGCGCGACGTCGAGCTGCGGGGTCAGGGTCGCGGTGCGGTCCGCGATCTGCGCCGCGATCGGGAACTCGAAGTCGTCGATGCGGAAGCTCAGCGGCGTTCCGGCGACGAGGTCGCCGTTCGGGGCCTTGATCTTCAGCGCGGCGTCCTCGACGACGAGGGAGCCCTCGTCGATGTTGATGATGCTCTGGGTGTCGGTGGCGTGCGCGGTGAAATCGACGATGCCGTCACCGGCCGGCGCCGCGCCTGCGGTGCCGGACGCGATTCCGCAGGCGGTGACGAGACCCGCGGCCACCGCGACGATCTTCCTCATCCTGATGTTTCCTCTCGGTTTTCGGTGCACCCGGCAGCCCGGTCGGGCTCCGGGTAGTTCAGAGGTCGAGGACCAGCAGGTCCTGCCGGGCCCGGGAGACGCAGAGCATCATGGTCTTCCCGGCGGCCTGTTCGTCCTCGGTGAGCAGCGAGTCGCGGTGCTCGATGGCACCGGCGAGCACGGTGGTCTCGCAGCTGCCGCAGGTGCCCTCGCGGCAGGAGGTGATGACCGGGACGCCCGCGGACTCCAGCACGTCGGCGATGGATCTGCCTGGCGGCACCCGGAAGGTCCGGCCGGTGCTTGCGAGCCGCACCTCGAACTCGGTGTCGGCCGACTCGCGCACCGGCTTGGGCGCGAAACGCTCGACGTGCACTGGCATTCCGCGCTCGGTGCCTGCGGCGACGGTGGCGGCCAGCAGCGGCTCGGGGCCGCAGCAGTAGACGGTGGCGCGGGGGTGCCGGTCGAGCAGCTCGGCGATGGGGAGCAGGCCGTGCTCGTCCTGCGGCAGCAGCGTGGTGGCGGCGGGGTGGCGCTCGGCCAGCGCGCCGGCGAAGGCCATGTGGGCGCGGCTGCGGCCGCCGTAGTAGAGCGACCAGGGCGCGGCGGCGGTGCCGGTCATGGCCAGGATCGGGGTGATGCCGATGCCGCCGGCGACGAACAGGTACTCCTCGGCGTCGACCAGCTCGAAGTTGTTGCGCGGCGGCGAGACCTGGAGCAGCGAGCCCGCCAGGGCGGTGCGGTGCAGGTGATCGGAGCCGCCGCGGCCCGCCGGTTCGTGCAGGATGGCGATCCGCCAGCTGCCGGTGTCGCCGGGGTCGCCGCAGAGCGAGTACTGCCTGACCCCGGCGGGGCCCGCCGCGACGTCGATGTGGGCACCGGGACGCCAGCTCGGCAGCGGCGCGCCGGAGGCGTCGGCCAGGTCGAGCGCGAAGACGCCCTCCGCCTCGTCCCGGCGGGCGCGCACCCGTACCGTGATGTCGTTCATCTGGTCTCCTCACCGGACGGTGTGATGCGGTAACCGTCACGCGAACCCGACCGCGGCGCAGGGCGCGAACGGGCAGATGATTCGGCCGATCGAGAACGCCTATCGCCCCGACCCGCCCGGACCCGCCGTCCGAGACTGGCGCCATGACCAACGTCGCGGATTTGGTGGAACGGACCACGCAGTTCATCAACGAGCAGGTCGTCCCGGTGGAGCGCGAGGTCGTCGTCGACGGGCGGGTGATGGACGACGCGCTGCGGCTGGAGCTGCAGAAGCGCGCCAAGGAGGCCGGGGTCTTCGGCCCCCTCTCCGACCCCCGCTACGGCGGGCTCGGCCTGGACACCAGGGCGCAGGCGCGGGTGCTCGAGGCCGCGGGCGCCAGCCTGCTCGGCCCGATCGCGCTGAACGCCTGGGCCCCCGACGACGGCAATATCCACCTGCTCGCGCACGTCGCCAACTCCGAGCAGCAGCAGCGCTACCTGGCGCCGCTGGCCACCGGGGAGGTGCGCTCGGCCATCGCCATGACCGAGCCCGCGCCGGGGGCGGGCTCGGACCCCGGCATGCTGCAGACCTACGCGCGCAGGACCGACCGCGGCTGGGTGATCGACGGCGCGAAGCACTTCTGCACCGGCGCGCAGGGCGCGGCCTTCGTCATCTGCGTGGCGAACACCGACGACGGCGCCACCATGTTCCTGGTCGACGCCGACAACCCGGGCTTCACGGTCGGGCGGCGGATGCCGACCATGGATTACACCAGCGCGCCGGGCGGGCACTGCGAGGTGCGCTTCGAGGAGTGCGAGGTGCCGGATTCGGCGGTGCTCGGCACGGTCGGGAACGGACTTCCGCTGGCGCAGGTGCGGCTGGCACCCTCGCGGCTGGTCTTCGCCATGAACTGGCTGGGGCTCGCGGTGCGCGGGCACCACCTGGCGCTGCGGCACATCAACGCGCGCAGCTCGTTCGGCGCGCCGATCGCCGAGCACGGCATGGCGCAGGCGCTGGTCGCGGACAGCGAGATGGACATCGTCGCGGCGCGCGGGGTCATCCGCACCGCCGCCGAGACCATCGACGCGCTCGGCCCGACCGCCTCGCAGTCCAGGCACGAGGCGTCGATCGCGAAGACCTTCGTCTCCGAGGCAGTCTGGCGGGTGCTCGACCGCGCGGTGCAGCTGCACGGCGGCCTCGGCGTCTGCGAGGACCACCTGGTCGCCCGGTTCCTGGTGGAGGCGCGGGCATTCCGGATCTACGAGGGCCCGTCCGAAGTACTGCGCACCTCCATCGCCCGCCGCGCGCTGCGCGCGCACCGCTGAAAGGGGAACCACCATGACCACCCGTGAACTCACCGGCTTCGCGGCGGGCTACCCGGACCTGGATCCGGAGCACGTCGACTACGAGTACCTGCGCGCGACCTCGCACACGCTGATTCCGTTCGGCACCCACGTCGGCACCGAGATCACCGAGATCGGCCCGGAGCGGGCGGTGGTGGAGATCCCGGCGGGCGGGCCGACCACCAACCACATGGGCACCGTGCACGCGGGCGCGCTCTTCACCGCGGCGGACATCGTGGGCGCCGCGGCCTTCGTCGGGGCGGCGGCGAGCAAGCTGTACCGGGTCAAGCGGCTGGTGCTGCGCGGTGCGAGCGCGCGCTACAAGCGGCCGGCCGCAGGCCGGATCCGCGCGATCGCCTCGGTGCAGCCGGAGGCGGTGGCAGGCGTGCTGGCCTCCACGGTGGCCGAGCGGTTCGAGATCGTGATCCCGGCGGCGCTGCTCGACGACGCCGACGTGCTGGTCGCGGAGTTCAGCTTCGACTACGTCTGCGACACCAACCCCGGGGAGAACGAGCGATGAGCAAGCTCACCGAGCTGGAGTCGGTGACCGTCCCCACCGCCGACAGCGTGACCTTCACCGTGCGCTTCCTGCCCGCCGAGCAGCCGGACGCCCCGGTCGTGCTGATCCTGCCCGCCATGGCCATGAAGGCCAAGCACTACCTGACACTGGCGACGAGCCTGCGCGCCGAGGGGCTCTCGGTGGCCACCACCGACCTGCGCGCGCACGGCGAGGCCACCCCGGCGCTGGGCGAGCACCGCGACTTCGGCTACCGGGAGATGATCGAGACCGACCTGCCCGCCATCGCCACCGCGGTCGGCGAGCGCTTCCCCGACGCGCCGCTGTTCCTCTTCGGGCACAGCCTGGGCGGCCAGCTGGCGCTGCTCTTCGCGAGCGCCGAGCCGGAGCGGGTGGCGGGGGTCGGGATCATCGGCACCGGCACCGTCTTCTGGTACGCCTTCGGCCCGCGGCGCTGGTGGGAGGCGCTGAGCCAGATCCAGTACATCGGCTGGGTGGCGCGCCGGACCGGGCAGTGGCCGGGCGGGGTGCTGATCCCGGCGCCGATGCCGGGCGGAGTGATGCGGGACTGGTCCATGCACTCGCTCACCAGCTACTACCGGCCGAAGGGGTCGGCGCGGCGGTACAACTCGCTGCTGCGCAAGCTGACCAAGCCGGTGCTGGTGATCTCGCTGGACGAAGACGTGCTCGGCCCCAAGTCCAACGTCGACTTCCTGGTCCGCCGGATGCCGAGCGCGCGGGTCACCCGCTGGCACGTGGACGCGGACTCCGGCGTCGCCAACCGCGACCACTTCACCTGGGTGAAGGACGCGCCGGTGCTGGCCGCCCGGATCGCGGCCTGGGCGCGGGGCGCGTGATGGCACGGTTGCGGATCGAGAAGGTGTCGAAGGCGTTCGGGGCGTCGGTGGCGGTGCGCGAGGTCGAGCTCGACATTGCGGACGGCGAGTTCATGGTGCTGCTCGGGCCGAGCGGGTGCGGGAAGTCGACGCTGCTGCGGATGGTGGCGGGGCTGGAGGAGCCGAGCTCGGGGCGCATCCTGCTGGACGACCGGGACATCACGCACCAGGCGCCGCAGCGCCGGAACCTGGCGATGGTGTTCCAGAGCTACGCGCTGTACCCGCACCTGACGGTGGCGAAGAACATCGGCTTCCCGCTGCGGGCCGGGCGCACTCCGCGCGCGGCGATCGCGAAGCGGGTGGCCGAGGTGGCGGCGGTGCTCGGGCTCGGCGAGCTGCTGGAGCGCAAGCCCGCGAACCTCTCCGGCGGGCAGCGGCAGCGGGTGGCGCTGGCCCGCGCCATGGTGCGCGACCCCGGCGCCTTCCTGATGGACGAGCCGCTCTCCAACCTGGACGCCAAGCTGCGCTCCGCCACCAGGGCCGAGCTGATCACGCTGCACCGCACGCTGCGCACCACGTTCCTCTACGTCACGCACGACCAGGTCGAGGCGATGACCATGGCGGACCGGATCGCGCTGCTGAACGACGGGCGGGTGGAGCAGGTCGGCACCCCGGCCGAGCTGTACGACCGGCCGCGCTCGACCTTCGTCGCCGGTTTCCTCGGCGCGCCCCCGATGAACCTCTTCCCGGCCACGGTGACCCCGCGCGACGGGCGGCTGCACCTGGTCGCCGCCGGTGTCGACATCGTGCTGCCGCAGCCCGCCGGTGACCTGGCCGAGCCGCTCGCGGTGACCGCGGGGATCCGCCCGGAGCGGCTGCGCCCCGGCGGCTCGGACGCGATCACCGGCCGGGTGGCGATGGTGGAGAACCTGGGCAGCGAGGAGCTGCTGCACCTCGACACCGGCGAGCACACCCTCGGCGTGCGGGTCCCGCGCCCCGCGGGGGTGGCAGGCGGCGACCTGCTCGCCGTGCACGCCGACCCCGCCGACGTCCACCTCTTCGACGCCGACACCGGGCTGCGGCTGCGCTGGCGCGACCCGGACGCAGGCGCCCCGATCGACCGCGACGCCCGCGTCGCCGTCGCCTGATCCGTCAGGCTCGCACTTTTCGATGATGAGGAGAACACAGTGAAACGCACCGTGCCCGTGCTGGGCCTGGTGTTCGCGGCGGTCCTCGCGCTCAGCGCGTGCGGCGGCCTCGGCCCGACCGCGTCCGACGGGGACGCGCAGACCTCCCGGATTCCGGAGCTCGCCCCGGACCAGAAGGTCTCGATCGTCTTCGAGTCCTACAACTACGGCCTCGCGGGCGCGTGGACCGACACCTTCGACAAGCTGCTCGGCGAGTTCCGCGCCGAGCACCCGAACATCGCGGTGACGGCGCAGAAGCCGCAGGGCAACAGCCCCAACCCGGCCACCGACACCATCTCCAGCATCCAGAACCAGATGGTCGCGGGCACCCCGCCGGACGTCGCCCAGCTGGGCTTCAGCGACCTGGACTTCACCATCAACCAGCTCGGCGCCAAGCCGCTCGACGCGCTGCTCGGCGCGGACGCGGTCGCCGCCAACTTCGACGGCGAGCAGCACCCCTACGCCCCGCGGGCGCGCACCCTCGCGGACTGGGACGGCCACACCTACGGGGTGCCGTTCGTCTTCTCCACGCCGGTGCTCTACTACAACGCCTCGCTCTTCACCGAGGCCGGGCTCGACCCGTCGAAGCCGCCCGCCACCTGGGACGAGGTGACCACGGCCGCCGCCGCGATCGCGAAGACCGGGAAGGGCGGCATCTACATCGACTGCCTCACCAAGACCGCGAAGGACTGGTGCTTCCAGTCGCTGGTGCGCTCCAACGGCGGCCGGGTGATCTCCGAGGACCGGCGCGACCTGACCTTCGCCGACACCCCCGCGGTCGAGGTGGCCGCGCTGGGGCAGCGGCTGGTGGAGTCCGGGAGCATGCCCCGGCTGCAGCAGAAGCAGGGGTACGAGGCGTTCGGCCGCGGCGAGATCGGCATGATCCTGGAGACCAGCGCGGTGCAGGGCACCTTCGTCGCCGGCGCCAAGGACAGGTGGGACCTGCGCGCCGCGCCGATGCCCGCCTTCACCGGCAAGCCGGTGGTGCCGACGAATTCCGGTGCCTCGCTGCACATCCTGTCCAACGACCCGGCCAAGCAGCGGGCAGCGTGGGAGCTGATCACCTTCCTCACCAGCGAGCGCGCCTACACCACGATCTCCCAGGGCATCGGCTACCTGCCGCTGCGCACCGGGCTGATGAACGACCCGGCCGGGCTGCAGGGCTGGGCCGCGAAGAACCCGCTGCTGGCGCCGAACGTGGCGCAGCTGGCGAGCATGGAGCCCTGGATCTCCATGCCGGGCAACAACTACCTGCAGATCCGCGACGGCATGATGGACGCGGTCGAGGCCGTCGTCTTCCAGAACCGGGACCCGGGGTCCACCCTCGGCGCGGCGCGCGACCAGGGCGCCCAGCTGATGCCGCGGCAGTGACCCGCCGTCCGTGACCGACCTACGACTCGAGCCGCGCGTCCCTGCGGGCGCGCGGCTCCACCAGGGGGCTCCATGTCCGAGGTGACCATCGTCCAGCTCACCGACACCCACATCCGCGCCGCGGGTGAACGCGTGCACGGCACCGTCGACACCTTCGCCAACCTCACCCACGTGCTGCACCAGCTGCGCGCCTCGCACCGCGAGATCGGCGCCATCGTCTTCTCCGGCGACCTCGCCGACGACGGCTCGCCCGAGGCCTACCGACGGCTGCGCGACGCGGTCGAGCCGGTCGCCGCCGAGCTCGGCGCGCGCGTGCTCTACGCCCCGGGCAACCACGACGAGCGCGCCGCGTTCGGCGCCGAGCTGCTCGGCGCCGCCGACGCGCGGACGGACCAGGTGACGGAGGTCGCCGGGCTGCGGATCGTGGTGCTGGACAGCAGCGTTCCCGGGCTGCACCACGGCGAGCTGACCGACGACCAACTCGATCGGCTGCGCGGCGTGCTGCGCGAGCCCGCGCCGCACGGCACGCTGCTGGTGCTGCACCATCCGCCCATCCCCTCGGCGCTGCCGGTCTCGCAGCTGCTGCGGCTGCGGCAGCCGGAGCGGCTGGCCGAGGTGCTGCGCGGCACCGACGTCCGGCTGATCGTCTGCGGGCACAGCCACCTGACCGCGGCCTCGGCGCTGGCCGGGATCCCGGTGTGGGTCGGCCCCGCGACCTCGTTCCGGCAGGATTCCTTCGCGCCCGTCGGCAGGCAGCGCGGGTTCGCCGCCTTCGGGTACAGCCGGATCGACGTGGTCGGCGAGTCGCTGGTGGTGACGGCGGTCGAGGCGACGCCTGCCGAGGTGCTCTACGAGCGGGACGAGCAGGCGACGCTGGACCAGCTCGCCGCGCTGGCGGCGGAGGCGCGGTAGCGATGTTCGTGCTCGACGCGCCCGACGAGACGACCGCGCCCGCGGCCACCGACAAGTCCGCCGCGCTCGACAAGCGCGCGGCCCGCGGCACATCCGCCCTCGTCGACGAGCCCGGGAAGGCGGCTGTCCCCACCCCGGCCACCGCCCGGTTCCGACGGCTCGGGCGGGGCCTCGTCCCCTACCTCTACCTGGCGCCCGCGCTGGTGCTGTTGGTGGTGTGGACGTACCGGCCGCTGGTGCAGGCGTTCGAGCTCTCCACCTACTCCTGGAACCTGCTGCCGACCCAGCCGATGCCCCCGGTCGGCACCGCCAACTACGAGCGGCTGCTGGAGCTCCCGGCGTTCTGGGACTCGCTCGGCCGCACCGGCGTGCTGATCCTCGGGCTGCTGCCCTTCACGGTGCTGCTCCCGCTGCTCGTCGCGCTGGCCGGGCGGCGGGTGCACGGCCGGGCCAGGACCCTGTACCACGCCTTCGTCTTCGCGCCCTTCCTGGTGGCGCCCGTCGCAGCAGCCGCCGTGTGGCGCTGGCTGCTGCACCCGGGCGGCGGCTTCGTCGGGCAGCTGCTCGGCAGCGACCGCAACTGGGTCTACGACGTGGACACCGCGCACACGGTGATCATCGTGATCACCGGCTGGCAGCTGCTCGGCTTCGCGGTGCTGGTGATCTGGGCCGGGCTGGCCGGGATCAGCAGCGACTACGACGAGGCCGCCAGGGTGGACGGCGCGAGCCCGGGCCAGATCCGGCGCTGGATCACGCTGCCGCTGCTCTCCCCCACGCTGATGTTCATGGTGCTGACCACGGTGCTGCTCAGCCCGGCGCTGACCTTCCCGCTGATCGACTCGATGACCCAGGGCGGGCCGTCGCAGGCCACGACGAACATCTACTACCTGCTGTGGGACTACGCCTTCCACACCTTCGACGCCGGGCTCAGCGCCGCGGCCGGGGTGCTGCTCTTCCTCGGCTTCGGCGTGCTAGCCGGAGCCCTGGTCTGGATCTCGGAAAAGGTGGCCTTCCATGATGATTGATCGCCTGCGCGGGCTCGGCAGCCACCTGCTGCTCGGCGCGACCGCGCTGGTCGCGGTGTTCCCGATCTACTGGCTCTTCGCGACCTCGCTGCGCAGGCCCGAAGACGTGACGGCACTGACGCCGTTCCCGTGGCCGCTCTCGATCGCCAACTACACCGACGCCGCGCACAAGGTGGACGTGCTCGGGTTGATCGGCAACACCTTCTTCGTGGCGGCGCTCTCCGCGGGCGGGCAGCTGCTGGTGGCGCTGCTCGCCTCGTACGCCTTCGCGCTGTACACCTTCCCGTTCCAACGCGTGCTGTACCTGGCCTTCGTCGGCACCTGGCTGGTGCCGTTCCAGGTGACCATGCTGCCGAACTACGTGCTGCTCACCCGGCTCGGGCTGATCAACACGCTGGTCGGGGTGGCGCTGCCGACGCTCTGCTCGGCGCTCGCGGTGCTGCTGCTGCGCCAGCACATGGCGAGCTTCCCCAAGGAGCTGGTCGCGGCGGCCAGGATCGACGGCCGCTCCTCCTGGTCCATCCTGTGGACGGTGGTGGTGCCGAACCTGCGCCCCGCGCTCGCCGCGCTCGGCATCCTGCTCTTCATCAACGCCTGGAACGAGTACTTCTGGCCCGCGGTGGTGCTGCGCCAGTCGAACAGCGTGCTCCAGCTCGGGCTGCGCAGCTTCATGGGCACCGAGGGCGACCAGTGGGGGCCGATGATGGCGCTCGCCGGGCTCGCCTGCCTGCCGGTGCTGATCATGTACCTGCTGCTGCAGCGGCACATCGTGAACGCCTTCGTGCGCTCCGGTCTGAAGTAGCGGTCGGTAGGCTGGGCCGCATGGCGCTTCCCCTGGCAGAACGACAGGAATTCCTCGCCCGGCCGCACATCGGGGCGCTCGCCGTCGCCGGTGCCCCCGGCCGGGCCCCGCTGAACGTGCCGATCTGGTACCACTACACCCCCGGTGGCGAGCTCTGGGTGCTCACCGGAGCCACCTCGAAGAAGCTGGAGCTGCTGCAGGCGGCGCAGCGCTTCAGCCTCATGGCGCAGGTGCTGGAGCCGACCATCCGCTACGTCACCGCGGAGGGGCCGGTCACCAGGATCGAGCCCGGTGACGAGCTGGTGCGCGAGATGGCGGCGCGGTACCTGCCCGCCGAGAAGCTCGAGGGGTACCTGGAGTACGCGCAGTCGCACGGCGAGCAGGTCGCCGTGTACATGCGGCCGGAGCAGTGGCTCTCGGCGGACCTGGGGTCGGTCTAGTCGTCCGAAGGGCTGACACCTCAGTCGGGTCGATCGGCTTCCGGCTCGCCGTAGGGATGGCGCCACTGGAACTGGACCGGGGTGAGGGTGCCTGCCGTCGGATCGAACGGAGCCACCACGAACGACCCGGATTCGGCATCGACTTTGCCCGCCGCGTCGACCGCGATCCCGGACCAGATTCCGATCACGCAGCGACCCGGATTGCCGAGCGCGTGCTCGACCTCGCCCCTGGTGACCCATACCGCTTCCCCGGACGAGCGAGTGCCCTTGGCCTCCAGGTAGCGAGTGAGCCCCTTCCGGGTCGCGATGGCGTCGTACGGTGCGCCGACGCGGGTGTCGCGCACCTCCCATCCCTGCGCCCGGTAGTGGGTCATGAGGCGATCCTGGGCGGCATCTTCGATGAGCTTGCGGAGCTGGGGGTGGGACAGCCTGCCCTGAGCGCGATGGTCGGCATCGGGCGGTTCCGACAGCGCTCCGACGTGCTGGGACCACAGGACCCCGAGCTCGTCGGCGATGTCGCCGAGGACCGCGGTTCCGCTGCTCTGCGGTGTCCAATGCTGTTCGGGGAAGCACGCTTTCAGTCGTTCGATGGGCAGTCGATCCGCTGGGCCGACAACCGAGTCCCAAAGCACGTCCACATAGTGGGCGATGGAGCGCTCGTCCTCCCAGTGCGCATCCGAGTAGATTTCGTGCAGAACCGTCCCTGCCGCGATGATCCCGCGCTCGGCACTGCCCTGGCGGAGCATGAAGACCCTGTCGCCCACGTTGATGCCGCTGGTTCGCCCGCCGGTCGACCAGTTGTCCTCGACGGCGCGGCCCGCCCCCGTCTCCGCGATCGCATCGCGATAGCTCGCCCAGTCGCTGTGCGCCGGGTTCCACGTCAGCAGGAACGCACGCGAAAAGGCGCCGCCATCCGGCACCGGCGGATCCGGGTAGTAGTTCACAGACCGGCCCGGTGGAATTGGTCTCCCGATCCACGCCAGGAACACGGGATCGTCCTCGTCCAGTGGGCGCCCGCGCAACACCATCCGCCCGTCGAAAACCCCGCCCTCGGCACGCTCGTAGCCTTGGATCTCCACCACCGCGACGACGACGCCCTCGAATGACAACGTGGCATAGTTCTCGCGAGCCACACTGGATTCGGCCATCCTGTGGAATCCGCGGTTGTGCCTCCACAGCTGCCGAGCGGACACCTCCGGGTCGTACCCCGCCCACCGCCTCCGCAATGGGTCGGACTCGATCTGCTCTGGTGTGTGCGCGTACCGACGCCGCAGCCGGATATTGACCGTCATGCCTCCATGATTCACAGCGTTCGAGGAAACGCGTCGAAGGTCGGCGTCTTACACGCCGAATGGACCCGCCGCGGCGCGCAGCCGGTCGGCGAGTTCTTCGGCGCGGGTGGCGAGGTCGGGGGGTTCGAGGATGCGGAAGGCGTGGCCGAGCGCGGCGACGTGGGTGAGGACCAGGTCGAGGTTGTCGGCGCCGCTGTGGATTTCGCAGGTGGCGGCGTCGACCTCGACGACCATGGCGGCGGAGGCGGAGACCACGGCGCGGACCTGATCCGCGGGGGCGTGCACGAGGAAGCGGGCCCGGTGCCGGTAGACGCGGCTGGTGACGCCCTGCTGGACGAAGGAGGCGGCGTCGGGGGCGTCGGGGCGGGGGCGGAAGCGCCAGGTGCGGGCGGCGACCTCGGTCATGCGGTCCACGCGGAAGGTGCGCCAGGCGGCGCGGTCCAGGTCGTAGGCGAGCAGGTACCAGCGGCGGTCGGAGGCGACGAGGCGGTAGGGCTCGACCCGGCGCCTCCAGGTGCCGTCCCCGGACGGGTAGTCGAAGCCCGCCTCGACCTCGTCGCGGCAGGCGCGGGCCAGCGTCATCAGCACCTCCGGGTCGACCGGGGCGCGGCCGCCGCCGAAGGACTCGACCGAACCGGAGAGCGCGCGCACCGCGGAGCGGAGCCGGGTGGGCAGCACCCGGTCGAGTTTGCCGAGCGCGCGCAGCGCGGCGTCGCCGGTCCCGGCCACCGCGCCCGCGAGCAGCGCGACCGCGGTGGCGATCGCCTCCTCGTCGTCGAGCAGCAGCGGGGGCAGCTCCTGGCCGGGGCCGAGCTGGTAGCCGCCGCCGGTGCCGTGCTCGGCGCGCACCGGGTAGCCGATGGCGCGCAGCCGCTCGACGTCGCGGCGCACCGTGCGCGGGGTGACGCCGAGCCGGTCGGCCAGTTCGCCGCCGGTCCAGACCCGGCGCTGCTGCAGCAGCCCGAGCAGGGTGAGCACCCGTTCGGTCGTGCCGCGCTGTTCCCCGTCCGCCACGCCCATAGCCTCCCGAGACTAGCGGACCGATACTGTCCGCAGCGGCTGTGAGGGTGGAGCCATGACACCGACACTCGACTGGAACCGCGCGCTGCGCGAGCAGTGGGAGTTCCACTGGAACCATCAGGTGCGGGCCCGGCTGGCGGGGCTCACCGACGACGAGTACACCTGGTCACCGGTGGACGGCGCCTGGAACGTGCGGCCGCGCGGCGGGTCGGCGATCCAGTTCGGCACCGGTGGGCACCTGATCGACTTCGCCTACCCGACCCCGGAGCCCGAGCCCTTCACCACCATCGCCTGGCGGCTTGGGCACGTGATCGTCGGCGTGCTGGCGATGCGCAATGCCGCGCACTTCGGCGGGCCGGATGCGTCCTACGAGGGCTGGGCCTACGCGGGCACCGCGAAAGAGGCGCTGGCGCAGCTGGATACCGAGCTGGCGGCCTGGCTCGACGGCGTGCGCGGGCTGGACGACGCCGCGCTCGCCACGCCGGTCGGGCCGAAGGAGCCCGCCCACCCGGACGCGCCGATGGCCGATCTGGTCCTGCACATCCACCGCGAGCTGATCCACCATCTCTCCGAGGCCTGCCTGCTGCGCGACCTGTACCTGCACACCCGACGAGGAGTGACCGCATGAGCCGGACCGTTCAGATCACCGTCGACGCGCGCGACCCGCGCGGGCTCTCGCTCTTCTGGCGCGAGGTGCTCGGCTACCGCATCCCGGCGCCGCCCGGCGTCGAGCTCGCGGACGGCGCCGACCCGCTGGCCGCCTGGGACGAGTTCCTGGCGGGGATCGGGGTGCCGGAGGAGCAGCGCAACAGCAACTCGGCGGTGGAGGACCCGGACGGCCCCGGCCCGCGGATCTTCTTCCAGCGGGTTCCGGAGGACAAGGTGGTGAAGAACCGGCTGCACCTGGACGTCCGGGTGGCGCCGGAGCTCACCGGCGACGAGCGGATGGCGGCGCTGGAGACCGAGTGCGACCGCCTGCTCGCCCTCGGCGCCACCCGCCTGCGCCGCTTCGAACCGGACCCGCCCATGGGCTTCGGCTTCATCGTCATGGCCGACCCGGAGGGCAACGAGTTCTGCCTGGACTGACCGGCGCTCAGCGGGCGAGCTGCACGTCCGAGATCCGGATCGGGTACACCGCGACGGTCAGCTCACTCGCGAGTTCGGGGACGCCGCTGAGCACGGTGAGCACGCCGTCCCCACCGACGCTCAGCCGGGATACCTGCTCGCGGTACAGGTCGGCGACCGGCTCGGTACCGCGGGTCCACCGGATGCGGACCGAGCGCGCGATCACGTCGTAGGTCAGCTCGAGCGCGTTCTCCGGGTCGGAGTCGATCCGCACCCGGAACGCGCCGACGCTGTCCGGGAGCGGGACGCGCTCGGCGCCGAAGGTCTCCAGGAAGTCGGTCTCCGCCGGTTCGATGAAGCGGTCGTCGGTCATGTCACCCTCCGCCCTTCGGCATCACCGATCCGGCGCCCCTCCCCAGGGCGGACTCGTCGCGGATCCCGGATGCGGGGGGCCCCCGCCAGCCCCCCAAAAAACGGGGGGGGGCGGAATTCCAGTGG
>NZ_JBHVAK010000021.1:0-98288 GCF_042667085.1 Nocardia sp. NPDC057353 | reverse complement strand
GGGGTTCGACATCGAACCCGGCCCGCTCCCTTCCCGTCGTCAGGCCGCCCTGGTCGGCATGAGCGCGCGCAGGATGTCGGTCAGCGTGATCACGCCGAGCAGCTCCTCGTCCCGGTAGACCAGGGCGAGGTGGTTGCGGGAATCCTGCAGCGTCTGCAGCACCTGGTAGGCCGGGGTCTGCGCGGTGAGCACCGGCACCGGGCGCATGAGGTCCTTCGCCACGGCGCCGTCGGCGGCGTTGAGCGTGTCCCTGGCGTGCACGACGCCGGTGATGGCGCCGTGCTCGGTCACCAGCAGCCGCAGGTGCCCGGCGGCCCGTGCCCGGTCCCGGATCCGGGCCGGATCGGCGTCCGCGGGGACCGAGCTCAGCTCGGCCCCGGCGTCGACCATGTCGCCGACGGTCCGGTCCTCCAGCTCCAGCGCGGCGGCCAGCCTGCGGTGGTCGTGCGGGTCCAGCGCGCCGACCGTGGCCGAGTGCTCGACCAGGTGCTTGAGCGTCTCCGGGTCCTGCCCCGCCGCGACCTCGTCCACCGGCTGCACGCCGACCAGCCGCAGGCAGCGGTTGGCCAGCCGGTTCAGCGCCACGATCAGCGGCCGGGTGAACCACATGAAGCCGCGCATCGGGATCGCCAGCAGGATCGCCGACCGCTCCGGGTGCGCGATGGCCCACGACTTCGGCGCCATCTCGCCGATCACCAGGTGCAGGAAGGTGACGATGAACAGCGCGAGCACGAACCCGCCCGCGTCGGCGAGCCCGGACGGCGCGCCGATCGTCTCCAGCCCCGGCGTGATCCAGTGGTGCACCGCCGGCTTGGTGATGGCGCCCAGCGCCAGCGTGCAGACGGTGATACCGAGCTGCGAACCGGCCAGCAGCACCGACAGCTCGGTGGCGCTGCGCAGCGCGGCGCGGGCCGCCCTGCTGTTGACCGCGGCGTCCTCCAGCCGGTTGCGCCGCGCCGCGATCAGCGCGAACTCCACCGCGACGAAGAACGCGCTGGACGCGATCAGCCCGACCGTGATCAGCGCGACGATCAGCGGGTCATCCATCGGAGTTCACCACCTTCACGAACAGCGCGGACGGCACGTGCTTGCCGATCGCCACCACCTCGGCCCGCAGCAGCGCCCGCTCGGGGTCGGGGTGCAGCGGGTCGTGCTCGGCGGGCAGCGGCACCTCGACGGTCTCGCCCACCTCGGGCAGTCCGCCGTGCGCGGTGATGACCAGCCCGGCCAGCGTCTCGTAGTCGCCCGCCGGGAGCGGCCGCTCCAGCACCCGCTCGGCCTCGTCCAGGTGGATGTCGCCGGGGAGCTCCCAGCCGCCGTCCACCCGGCGCACGGTGGCCGGGTCGACCGCGGGGTCGTGCTCGTCGGCGAGCTCGCCGACCAGCTCCTCGGCCATGTCCTCGACGGTGACGAGCCCGGCGAAGCCGCCGTACTCGTCGACCACGAGCGCCATCTCCTCGCCCGCGCTGACCAGCCGGTCGAGCACCTCGGTGAGCGGCAGCGTCTCCGGGACCACGACCGCGGGGCGCGCGGCATCGCCCGCGGTGCCCGCGACGGTGTCGGCCAGCAGGTCCGGCAGGTGCACGATGCCGACCAGGTCGTCGCTGGTCTGCCCGATCACCGGGTACCTGGTGTGGCCGCGGCCCATGAGCGCGCGCACCTCCAGCACCGGGTCGTCGGCGTTCACCGTGTCCACCCGCGGCCGCGGCACCATGGCGTGCTCGGCGGTGCGGGTCGGGAAGTCGAGCATCCGGTCCAGCAGCACCGAGAGCCGCTTCGGCAGCTCACCGGCTTCGCGCGACTCGGCGACGATGTGCGCCAGGTCGCGGGGGGTGGCCGAGTGCTCGACGTCGTGCACCGGTTCGATCCGCAGCAGGTGCAGCAGCCGGTTGGAGGCGGCGTCGAAGAACTTGATGAGCCAGCCGAAGATCCGCAGGTACCAGGTGGTGGAGAGCGCGAGCGCGCGCGCCACCGGCTCCGGCTTCGCGATGGCCAGGTTCTTCGGGAAGAGCTCGCCGAACACCATCTGCACGACGGTGGAGAAGGCCACCGCGGCGACCGCGCCGATGCCGACCGCGATCGCGGCGCCGCCGAACAGATCGCCGATCCCCTGGCCGATCAGCGGTTCCGCGACGTAGCCGACGAGCAGGCCGGTGACGGTGATGCCCAACTGGGCGCCGGAGAGCATGAAGGAGGTGCGGCGGGTGACGGTGAGCGCGCGCTCCGCGCTCGAGTCCCCGCCTGCCGCCCGCGCCGTCAGCCGGGAGCGATCCACGGCCATGTAGGCGAATTCCTGGGCGACGAAGTAGCCGGTCAGTGCGGTGATGGCCAGCACGACCACGATGCCGAGCGCGATCGTCGCGACGGTCAGCATCGGCGTGATCCGGTCTCAGGCGCGGATCGGGGCGGAACGGGTTTTCGACGGCGCGTACGGCGCTTCATGACCTGCTTTCGCTCGAGCTTCTGCGGGGGTGCCGCCCTGCGGGCGACGAGACCAGAATAGGGCATATCGCCCATCCCGGCCGGTAGCGGCGCCACGCGAGGCGTTCGAAGTAGTGCCCCGGCACTCTTCCGGCAAACCTCGAGTCCACTCGGGAGAGATCGATCGTCCCGGCATTCGGTACGGTGGCGTCGTGCTTTCGATCCCCGAAACCGTTCTGGCCTCCGATGTGACGAATCTGGCGCTGCTGCCCGGCTTCCTCGACCCGGTGAACCTGCTCAACTCGTTCGGCACCTGGATGCTGATCGGGCTGCTGCTCGTGGTCTTCATCGAGTCCGGCCTGCTCTTCCCGCTGCTGCCCGGCGACTCGCTGCTCTTCACCGCGGGGCTGATCGTCGCGGGCAAGTCCGCCGACATCGAGCCGTTCGCGCCGCTCTGGCTGCTGCTGATCCTGATCCCGATCGCGGCCATCCTGGGCGACCAGGTCGGCTACTCGATCGGCCGCGGCGGCGGCATGAAGCTCTTCAAGAGCGACGACGCCAAGATCTTCAAGAAGAAGTACATCGTCGAGGCGACGCTCTTCTTCGAGAAGCACGGCCCGATCACCATCGTGCTCGCCCGCTTCGTCCCCATCGTGCGCACCTACGCGCCGCTGGTGGCGGGCGCCGCGCGGATGAACTACCCGGTCTTCCTGACCTACAACGTGGTCGGCGGCGTCCTCTGGGGCTCCGGGGTGACGCTGCTCGGCTACCTGCTCGGGCAGATCTCGTTCATCCGGGAGAACGTCGACCTGATCTTCCTGCTCATCGTCTTCCTCTCGGTGCTGCCGATCCTCTGGGAGATGCTCAAGCGCTTCCGCAACCGCGGCCAGGCCGAGGAGGTCGGCGTCGACCCGGAGGCGACGGCGGTGCTGCCGATCGAGACCGGGCAGCAGCGCCCCTGAACGCAGCGCCCCTGAACGCTCGGGTTCAGCGGGTGCGGGCCGGTTCGCCGCCCGTGCCCGGCCGGTAGCTCCGCGCCACCAGCGCCGACCGCAGGTACCAGAGGCCCTTCACCTGTCCCGGATCGAAGCCGGTGAGCTGGCCGATGCGTTTGAAGCGGTGGTCGATGGTGTTGGCGTGCACGTAGAGCACGCGCGCGGTGCGCTGCCGGTTCAGGTTGTTGCTGATGTGCACGCGCAGCGTCTCCAGCAGCTCGGGGCTGTCGTCCAGGGGGTCGAGCACGGCTCCGAGGCTGGCCCTGGCGGGGCCGGGGCGGGTGAGCTGGTACTCCAGCGCCAGGTCCTCGAAGCGGTAGAGCCCGCCGAGCAGGTCGAGCCGCTGCACGATGTCGAGCAGCTCGTGCGCCCGGTCGGCGGACTCCGGGATGTCGTCGGTGGCGCTGTGCACCAGGGTGGCCCGGATCGGCACCTGGGCCGCCGCGGCGAGCCGCTCCACGAACTCCGCCCCCTGCTCCGGATCGAAGTGCCCCTCGGGGATGAGCACCGTTCCGCCGTCCACGCTGAGCAGCGCCAGCGCGTGGTCGCCGCAGCGGCGGGCCAGCTCGGCCTGCACCCGGCGCAGCTTGCGGCGCGCCACCACGGCGCTGTCCAGCGCCGGGTCGGACTCGTCGCGGTGCGGCGGGATGGCGAGCGCGAGCACGTGGTAGGCCCCGGCGACGGCGATCCCGCACTCGCGCGCCATCGTCGAGGAGCTGTGCCCGCCGAGCAGCGCGGAGGTGAGCGTGTGCACCGCGGTGTGGTGCTCGTTGACCACCGCGCGCATCTCCCGCACGTAGGCCAGCGCCACGGTGGAGGTGATGCTGTCCACGATGTCGAGGAAGCGGCGCGCGATGTCGACCATGGAGTGGTAGTCGCGGACGGTGGCGTTGGCGCTGATCCGGTCGAAGGCCATCTTCAGCCCCTCGTGCACCGCGTGGTGGATGGTGTCGATCGGGATGCCCTCGCGCGCCCACTCGGTGGCGGCCGCGCGCAGCCGGTCGGACTTCTCAGGCGAGGAGTCACCGTCCAGCATCCGCGCGGCGAGCTCGAGGCAGACCCCGGTGACCGCGGTGACGTCGCCGCTGATCGCCTCGCCGGGGAGCGTGCCGCAGGTCGCGACGGTGCTGACGAAGTGCCGCACCACCTGCTTGGACATGGTCCTGACGTCACCGAGGTGGGTGGAGGCGGGGCGGCCGGAGACCACCAGATCGCGCTCGACGACGTGCCGTTCGATGGTCATACCGTCCTCTCCGGCGGGCATCCCGCGCGCCCGCGAAGACCCTCCATGCTTCCGTGACCGGCCCCGACGGCCAAGATCGATTCAGCACCGGATCGGGCGCTCGATGGTGCACAATGCACCGGTGGGATCGGCGGTCGGCTCGGGTGTAC
Source organism: Nocardia sp. NPDC057353 (assembly GCF_042667085.1). Taxonomy (NCBI): domain Bacteria; kingdom Bacillati; phylum Actinomycetota; class Actinomycetes; order Mycobacteriales; family Nocardiaceae; genus Nocardia; species Nocardia sp. NPDC057353. The sequence goes on along the minus strand of NZ_JBHVAK010000021.1, from coordinate 93,480 downwards.
GGCAACCTTCGGCACGCGCGCGGGAAGTGATCAGGCAGGGGGCCGAGGCCGCGCTGACCGTTCCCCCGGAGTGGCTGGAGGAGCTGCACTCCGCCACGCTCGGCGCGGACGGCATCCGCCCCTACGCCGAGGATCCGCTGCTCACGGCCGCGGTGCGCCGGGTGAACCGGGCGAACATGCTGCACTGGGCCACCGCGAACATCCGCGACCCCGGCGCCCCCGTCCCGGTGGCGCTGGACCAGGAGCAGCTCGCCCTGGCCCGCGGCGCCGCCCGGCTCGGGTTGAACGAGTCGGCGCTGGAGGCGTACCGGGCGGGGCAGGCCGTCGCCTGGCAGCGCTGGATGGCGATCGTCTTCGAGATCACCTCGGACCCACAGGAACTGCAGGAGGTGCTGGAGGTGACCGCGGCCTCCATCGCCCGCTACCTGGACGGCATCATCGAGGCGCTCATGACGGTGGTCGCGGTCGAGCGCGCCGCGCTGGACGAGGGCACCGACCCCGCGCGGCGCGAGCTCGTCACCCGGATCCTGAACGGGGACCAGGTGGACACCGCCGACGCCGCCCGGCGCCTCGGCTACCCGCTGGACCGGCACCACACCGCCGCCATCGCCTGGACCGAAGGCGCCGAGCTGCCCGGCACCGCGGTGGCCGAGGCGTTCGCCCGCTCGGTGGGCGCGGCGGAGGTGCTGGCGGTGCCGCACTCCGCGGCCACCCTGTGGCTCTGGGTGCCCGGCCCCTCGGTGCCGGACCCGGCCCTGCTGAGCGCGGCGCTGGACCAGCTGCCCGGGGTCAGGATGGCCGTCGGCTCACGGGCTTTCGGGCCGGAGGGGTTCCGGCTCGGGCACCAGGACGCGCTCACCACCCAGCGGGTGCTGGCCCGGCTCCCGGACCGGCGGCTCGCCGATTTCGCCGCCGTGCAGCTCACCGCGCTGCTTGCGGAGAACACCGAGCAGGCGGCGCGGTTCGTGCAGCAGACGCTCGGCAGCTTCTCCGACGCCAGCCGCGAACTGCGCGACTCCGTGCTCACCTTCGTGCAGGAGCAGTGCAACGCCTCGCGCGCCGCGACCCGCCTCTACACGCACCGGAACACGCTGCTGCGCAGGCTGGCCCGCGCCGATGAGCTGCTCCCGCGCCCGCTCGCGAGCAACTCCGTGCACGTCGCTGTCGCACTGGAGCTGCTCCTCTGGCACGGAGTCGGCCGCCCGCCGGGCTGAGCCACCACAGAGAGCCGAGCCTGCCCCGCCGGCCGAGCCCGCCCACCGGGCCGAGCCCGCTCGGCTGCGCGCTGCCCGCCGTCGGCCGAGCCGGCCCCGGGCTGCGCGCCGCCCCGCAGCGGCTAGGAGCGGCCGACCGCCTCCGGCCGGGCGGCACTGCGCGCCAGCGCATTCGGCCACCAGATGCGCGGCCCGGTGATCGCGAAGAGCGCCGGGATCACCACGGTGCGCACCAGGAAGGTGTCGAGCAGGATGCCGATGCCGACCACGATCCCGAGCTGGGTCAGCGTGATCAGCGGCAGCACCCCGAGCACGCAGAAGACCGCGGCGAGAACCACACCCGCGCTGGTGATCACCGCGCCGGTGGCGGAGACCGCCCGCACCATGCCGTCGGTGGTCCCGTGCTCCGGCGTCTCCTCCTGCGCCCGCGTCACCAGGAAGATGGTGTAGTCCACCCCGAGCGCCACCAGGAAGAGCAGGGCGTAGAGCGGCGTGTTGGTGTCGAAGGCCGGGAAGCCGAAGACGTGGATGCTGAGCAGGCTGCCCACCCCGAGCGCGGCCAGCGCGCTGAGCAACGTCACCGCCACCAGCAGCACCGCGGCGGGCACCGCGCGCAGCAGCGCGAGCAGCACCAGGAAGACCACGGCCAGGATCAGCGGAATGACCACCTTCTGATCGCGCTGCGCGGCATCCCTGATGTCCAGCGCCTCGGCATCGCTGCCGCCGACCAGCGGCTCCGCCCCGGGGATCTCGGCGACCGCCGCGCGCAACCGCTCGACCGTCGCGAAGGCCTCGTCCGAGGCGGGCGCGGCCTCGAGCACCACGCTCCAGCGCCGGAGCCCGGTGTCGGAATCCCCCGCGGCGGTCACCCGGTCGACGCCGTCGACACCGTCCAGCGCGCCCTGCACCGCGTCACCGGCCGCGGCCCGCGCGACCACCGTGGTCGGATCGGCCGCCCCGGAGGGGAAGTGCTCGGCGAGCGCGTCGAACCCGTCCACCGACTCCGCGCTGACCCGGAACTGCTCGGTCTGCGAGAGCCCGACCTGCGCGCCGAGCAGCGCCAGCGCGCAGAGCACGAGCCCGGTGAGCGAGACCGCGGCGACCAGCACCGGCTTGCGCACCACCCCGGCCGCCACCCGGTGCCAGATGCCCTCGGTCGCGCTGTCCCGCTCGTCCACCTTCGGCACGAACGGCCAGAACACCTTGCGCCCGCAGAGCGCGAGCGCGGGCGGCAGCGCACCGAGCACGAAGACCGCGGCCACCACCAGCCCCGCGGCGGCGAGCGCGCCGAGGCTGCGGGTGTTCGGCAGCACCGCGAGCAGCAGCACCAGCAGCGCGAGCACCACGGTGGCATTGCTGGCCAGGATGGCCGGACCCGCACGGCGCACCGCGAGCCGCAGCGCCTCCCGGTGGTCGGCGTGCCGGTGCAGCTCGTCCCGGTACCGGGAGACCAGCAGCAGCGCGTAGTTGGTGCCCGCGCCGAAGACCAGCACGCTGGTGATGCCGGAGGTGGAGCCGTCGAAGCTGAGCCCGGTGAGCTCGGCCAGCCCGGTGCCGACCGAGGTCGCCACCCGGTCGGCCAACCCGACCACCAGCAGCGGAACCAGCCACAGCACCGGCGAGCGGTAGGTGACGATCAGCAGGATCGCGACCACCAGCGCGGTCACCGCGAGCAACGTCACGTTCGCGCCGGAGAAGGAGTCGGCGATATCGGCGCCGAAGGCCGGGCCACCGGTGACCTGCACGGTCAGCTCGGGCGGCAGGCCGTCCCCGGCGGCGGTGCGCAGCTCGGAAACCGCGTCGGTGAGCGCGAAGCCGTTGAGCGCGGCGTCCACCGGCACCTGCCCGAGCGCCGCGGCGCCGTCCGGGGCGGGGATGAGCGGCGTCGGCGGGCCCTCCGCCCGCACCACGCTCGTGCCGCGCATGCGGTCGAGCGCGGCGCCTGCGGCGGCCAGGTCGGCTTCGCTGAGCTTCCCGTCGTCGGTCCTGGTGATCACCGCGATGGCGGCGGCCACGTCGGCACCGGGGAACTCGTCCAGCGCGGCGGCGGCGCGCGCCGACTCGGCGCTGTCCGGCAGCGAGTTCGGCGCCTGACCGGCCGAATCGTTCTGCCCGATCAGCCCGATGGCGGCGATGCCCGCCACGAGCAGCGCTACCAGCAGTAACCATGACTTCTTCGCGGAAACCACGGCCGCGTACCGGTCCCAGAAACGCACGCCGCCACTATTTCAGAAAATTAACTGTTAAGCAACCTAACTATTTCCAGGTGAGCACCGGCTTGACCACCTCGCCCGCCCGCTGCGCCGCCAGCGCGGCTTCGATCTCGCCGTACGGGAAGGTGGTAACCAGCCGCTCCAGCGGCAAACGTCCCTCGCGGTGCCACCGCAGCAGCTTCGGGATGAAGACCTGCGGGATGGAGTCGCCCTCCAGGCAGCCGCGGATCGACTTGCCGTTCCGCACCAGGTCGCCGAGGTCGACCGGGGGCACGCCCTTGCCGAGCCCGACCGCGACCACGGTGGCACCGGTCGCCAGCGCCGCCACCGCGCCGCCGAGCACCGCCGGGCGGCCGGTGGTCTCCAGCGCGTGCGTGGCGCCGCCGCCGGTCAGGTCGCGGACCGCCGGCGCGATGTCGGTGTCGGTGGGGTCGAGCGCCGCCCGCGCGCCGAGTTCCAGCGCCAGCGCGCGCCTGGCCGCCGAGGTCTCCACGACCGTGATCGCGACGTCGTCCAGCGCACGGGCGGCCAGCAGCGCGGCCATGCCGACCGCGCCCGCGCCGTAGATCACCAGCTGCGAGCCGGGGGCGGGGGCGAGCACGTTCAGCACCGCGCCCGCGCCGGTCTGGAAGCCGCAGCCCAGCGGCGCGGCCACCGCGAGGTCGGTGTCCGGCGCGACCACGACGGTGTTGTCCTCGGTGGCCAGCGCGTATCCGGCCAGGCTGGACTGCCCGAAGAACCCGTCCAGCACCGGCGCGCCGTCCAGCGTCACCCGCGGGCCGCCATCGGCGCGGCGGCCGAAGTTGTTCAGGGCGGTCGCCCTGCGGCAGTAGGCCGGGCGGTCGGCGAGGCAGTTCGGGCAGCGGCCGCAGTGCCGGAAGGTCAGCACGACATGGTCGCCCGGGCGCACGTCGGCCACCGCCTCCCCCACCGCCTCGACGATGCCCGCACCCTCGTGGCCGAGCAGCACCGGCCGGTCGGCCGCACCGGCGGCCCGCGAGATCAGGTCGGTGTGGCAGACGCCGGATGCGAGGATCCGCACCAGGATCTCGGTGCCGAGCGGCCCGTCGACCTGGACCTCTGCCAGCTCGAACGGCGCGCGGGGGTCACGGGAGAGCAGCGCGGCGGTCCTCACGCCCGCACCCGCTCCAGCAGGAAGTAGAAGAACTGCCCATCGGCGAGCACCAGCTCCGGTCGGCCGTTCATGATGCCCATCAGGGTGTTCTCGTCCAGCCACTTGAAGTGGTCGAAGACCGCGCGGCCGTCGTAGACCATGGTCGCGGTGGTTTCGCCGCGGAACTCGATGTTCCACAGCGTCGCCTCGCCGCCGCCCAGCTCAACGTTCGAGAAGAGCGAGCCGTCCTCGGCCCGACAGATGAGCGGCTTGGCGTCGTTCAGCGCGGTGAAGGTCTTGCCGTACCAGCGGCTCTTCGGCAGCGCCCGGCACAGCGGGTGCCCGGTCTGGAAGGCATCGCCCTTCCACTCGCCCAGGATGTCCTCGGCGCGGGCGGGTTTCAGCCGGGCCCACAGATCGTCCAGCTCCGCCGGGGCGACCCCGCCGCTCTCCGCCCGCAACTGCTGCCACCGTGCTTCGCTCATGCGCCCGCTCCTCCGTTTCAGAACCATCTGGTTCGGCAAACCAGCGTAAAGCCGAACCAGATGGTTCGGCAAGATAGGATCTCGGAATGCGCGCAGCAGGCCATGCCACCCGGGAACGCATTCTCACCGCCGCACGCGCGGAATTCGCGCGACACGGCGTCGCGGGGGCGCGGATCAATCGGATCGCCGCCGACGCGCACGCCAGCAAGGATCGGCTCTACGCCTACTTCCCCGGCAAGACCGAGCTGTACGCGGCGGTCACCGAGCAGTGGGCCACCGAGACCACGACCAGCACCGCGCTGCGCGCCGAGGACCTGCCCGGGTATGCGGGGCGGCTCTTCGACCACTTCGTGGCGCACCCCGACGACGCCAGGTTGCAGGCGTGGGCCGATCTGGAGCCGTTGGACCCGCGGGTCGACGCGGTGCTGCGCCGGGCGATCATGCCGAAACTGGAGGAGGTGCGGCGCGGGCAGCGCGACGGGCTGATCACGGCCGACTTCACCCCCGCCGCGCTGCTCCGGATGCTCACCGACCTGACCAGGACGGCGGCGACGCACGCGGTGCAGGCGCGGAAGGCGGACGGCGCCGTCGAGCGGCAGCGCTCGGCCGTCATTCTCGCCGTGCGGCGCCTGGTCGCGCCGTAGGCAACGCTCGACAGTTCCGTGGCCGACACTGCCGCACTAGAACCTTGACCCCCACACCGCCAGGCACCTATCATCCCTGACGGCCGTCCCGCTCCGTTCGCGGCATTCTTGGTTCACCCGATCGAAATTGCTCGACCTCTCGCTGGTGCGCTCCTGATCGATCACTCGTTCCGGACGACATCGCGCGCACGTCAGATCGTTCGTCGAAAGGACTGAGGGACTGTGCATTACATCGATTCGAGCTCGGCCGCCGCTACACCCGGCGGCAGGTCGTGACCGGCGCGATGGAAATCGTCGAGCTGACCGACGACTTCTACCAGGATCCGCATGCGACCTACCGGGCGCTGCGTGAGCGCGGCCCCCTGCACCGAATTCGAGCGAACGGGGTAGTCGGCTGGTTGATCGTCGATCACGAGGTAGCCAAACAGGCCTTCGCGGAGCCGGCCATCAGCAAGCGCATCGGGTCGCCAGAGGGACAGGCCGTGCTGGCCAAGAACGGTGCGGCCGAGCTGTTCAACACCGCCATCAGCGACAATATGCTGTTCACCGATCCGCCCCAGCACACCCGGCTGCGCCGGCTCGTGGCCAAGGCGTTCGCAGGCCCCGCCATCCGCGATCTGCAGCCGAGAATCACCGCGATCGCCGACGCCCTGCTCGACGACATCGGCGAGCGAACGGCCGTCGACCTCATCGACAGCTACGCATTCCAGCTGCCGACCGCGGTGATCTGTGAACTGCTCGGAGTCCCCGACGCCGACAAGGCGGATTTCCGCTCGTGGACCGCCGCCGTCGTCAACGACTCGGCCACGCTCGAGGAACGCACCGCCGCCGGGATCAGCTACCTGACGTACCTGTCGAAGTTGATCGCCGAACGCACCGACGACCCCCGCGACGACCTGCTCTCCCAACTGATCATCGCGAAAGACCACGAAGACCGGCTCGACGAGCACGAACTCATCGCCATGCTGCTCCTGCTGCTGATCGCCGGGCACGAGACCACCGTCAATCTCATCGGCAACTCGGTACTGGAGCTCCTCCGCGACCCGGCAAGGGCCGAGCGGTTGCGCACCAACCCCGAGGCGATACCCGCCTATCTCGAGGAGATCCTGCGCTGCCACGGGTCGCTGCACGTGGCGACGGTTCGCTACACCACCGCCCCGATCACCCTGGGCGGTACCGATATCGACGCGGGCGAGTTCATCCTGATCTCGCTCGCCGCCGCCAATCGCGACCCGGCGCGCTTCACCGACCCGGACCGGATCGACCTCGAACGACCCGAGAGCAGGCACATCGCCTTCGGACACGGCATCCACCACTGTCTCGGCGCCACCCTTGCCCGCGTTGAGGGCACCATTGCGATCTCGCGCCTGCTGACCAAGTTCCCGGACATCTCGCTCGACGGGGAATTCAGCGATCTGACGTGGCGGAAAAGCCTCCTGATCCACGGCTTGACCAACCTGCCGGTCCGCCCGGCCGGACCCGCCGAATCCCACCCCGTATCCGACGCCGACGCGGACCGCCGCCCGCTGCTGGTCTGACCCCGATCAGCACGCGGGCGCGTCGCCGTAGACGGTGAACCAGATCCCGCGGCCGAGCGCCTCGGCCAGCGCCTCGTCCCCCACCCCGGTCGGCGCACCGAAGGTGACGGTGATCGACCGCTCGACCATCGAGGTCAGCACGATGGCGGTGGCGGCCGGGTCGATCGCCGCGCTGATCCGGCCTGCCGCCCGATCGGCGTCCAACCGCGTCCGGACCATCTCCATGAACAGCGCGAGCCGCGTGTGCCAGTACTCCCGAACATCCCGGTCGTACGCGGCGAGTTCATTGAGCGCGAGCAGTAGAAAACGATGTTGGCGAAAACCGGTAATCATCGCCCGCATGGCGCGGATGACACCCGCCTGCCGGTCGGTGTGCGCCGAACTCCACCACTGCTCGGCCGCGGCGAAGAGGTCGGCCGTCGCCAGCTCCGCCATCCGGATCAGCAGGCTGCTCTTGTCCGGGAAGTAGCGGTAGAAGGTGGAGCGGGCCGAGCCCGACGCGGTGGCGATCTTCTGCACCGCGATCTCGGTGAACGGCGTGCCGTCGGCCAGCAACTCCTCCACGGCCGCCAGGACGCGCTGCTCGAACTCCGCGCGCCGGTCGTCGGTACCCTTCCGTGCGGTGCGGGGCACGCGGGTCAGCGAGGGCACGCCGGGCTCGTCATCCGTCGATTCGATTCGCGCATGGATTCCATTCTGCCCCGACCCCGGCGCCCGTTGACTTTTCGTCGCCCACCCCGCACCCTTATCGGACATAGTGTCCGAGACTTGGTGACCGACACAAAAACAGCCGCTCACCGGGTGATCTCAGTGTCGAGGCGGTCCCATGCCTACTCCTTCCGTGACGACCATCGACCGCGCGGACGTCGTGGTCGTCGGGGCCCGCTGCGCGGGCAGCGCCGCCGCCATGACGCTGGCGAGGGCGGGCCGCAGGGTCGTGGCCATCGATGCCGCCCGCTTCCCCTCGGACACGCTCTCCACGCACCTGCTCTGGCCCTCCGGGCTGGCCGAGATCGAACGGCTCGGCGCGCTGGAGGCGGTCGCCGCGGTCGGCGCGCCCCGGCTCACGCACGCCATGGCGGCGATCGCGGGCTACAAGGTGGCCTCGCACTTCCCGGCTGTCGGCGGCATCGACTACGCCATGTGCGTGCGGCGGACCGGGCTGGACGACGCGCTGCTGCGCACGGCTATCGCCGCCGGGGTGGAGCTGCGTGAGCGCTGCCGGGTCACCGACCTGCTGTGGGACGGCGAGCGCTGCGTCGGTGTCCGGTACACCGACGCCGACGGCGCCGAAACCGAACTGCGCGCGGCGCTGGTGGTCGGGGCGGACGGCAGGCGCAGCACGGTCGCGCGGCTGGTGGGGGTCGAGGAGCCGTACGCCCAGCGGCCGAGCGGACGCGACTGCTACTACGCCTACTGGAAGGACACCAGGGACGACTGGCGGCACATCGCCGCGCAGTGGCGCACCGGCAGCGACCTCGGCACCGCCTTCCCCTGCGACGACGGCCTGCTGCTCTGCCTGGTGCAGCCCGCCGCCACCGGGAAGCGCGCGGGGGTCGGCGCGGCCGAGGCCCGCTACGCCGCGGCCATCGAGAACATCCCGGAGCTGGTGGAGCGGCTGCGGGGCTGCGAGAAGGTGGGCCGGGTGCGCTCGGCGACCGACATCGCCTCCTACTTCCGGCACTCCAGCGGTCCGGGCTGGGCGCTCCCCGGCGACGCGGGGCACTTCAAGGACCCGGTGACCGCGCAGGGCATCCGGGACGCGCTGCGCTACGGCAGGCTGCTCGGCGAGGCCGCCGCCCCGGTCCTCGACCACCCGGAGCGGCTGGACCGCGCGCTGCGCGACTGGGAGCAGACCAGGGTGCGCGACTGCGTCGACATCTACCAGTGGACCAACAAGCTCGCCCGCGGCGAGACCATCAGCCCGCTGGAGCACGCGCTCTACCGGGCCGCCGACACCGACTCCGCCATCTCCGAGACCGTCATCGCCATCTTCTCCCGCACCGTGAACCCCAGCTCCTTCTACACCCCGATGCGCGCCGGAAAGCTTGCGCTGCAAGCACTGTGGAGTGCGCGCGCCGACCCGCTACCGGTGCTCGCCGACATCGCGCGCACCGCGCGCGACACCGTCGCCGAGCTCGCCGAGGCCCGTGACATCCGCCGCAGGTCGCACCGCCCGGTGCCGACTCCGTCCCGACCCACCGAACCCGCCCTCACCGCGTCCTCGCCAGGAGACGACCATGTCTGATACGCCAGCGACAGTGCAGTCGCCGGAGCACCGCCCCGCCACCACCGTCCCCCGCCGCGACGTGCTGCGCGGCGCGCTGGCCGCGGGCGCCGTCGTCGCCGCGGGCGCCGCCGCCACCGGTCCGGCCCAGGCGAGCCCGGCCCGCCGCAGCCCGGCGCTGCACACCGGCGGCCGCACCGTCGCGGTCTTCGGCGGTGGCATGGCCGGGCTCTCGGCCGCGCACGAGCTGGTCGAGCGCGGCTACCAGGTCACCGTGTACGAACCCGCCTACCTGGGCGGCAAGGCGCGCAGCATGGGGGTGCCGGGCACCGGGCACGGCGGCCGGATGGACCTGCCCGGCGAGCACGGGTTCCGCTTCTTCCCCGGCTGCTACCAGAACGTCCCGGACACGATGCAGCGCATCCCGTTCCCCGGCAATCCGAACGGCGTGCGGGACAACCTGATCCGGGTCGAGGGCACCGTGGCAGGCTTCCGCGGCAAGCCGCCGCTCTTCGCCCCGATCGAGATCGGCGCGGTGGACCAGCTGACGCCGGAGCTGCTGGCCAACACCATGATCGGCGCGTTCAGCTTCCTGCCCGAGCTGCCGCCGCACGAGCTCGCCTTCTTCGGCAAGCAGATGACCATGTGGTTCAGCTCCTGCGAGGAGCGGCGGTTCGGGCAGTGGGAGTACGTCACCTGGCAGCAGATCATGCGCGCCGAGGGGAAGTCGCACGCCTACCGCGAGTACCTGGTGAGCGCGCTGACCAGGATCACCGTCGCGGCCAAGCCGCACCTGAGCTCGGCGCGGACCATCGGCACCATCGGCGAGGCGCTGGTGCTGGCCGCCACCGGCACCATCCCGCAGTTCTCCGGCGGCGTCGACCGCATCCTGAACCGGCCGACGAACGAGGCCTGGATCGACCCGTGGGTCGCCTACCTCATGTCGCGCGGGGTGCAGTTCGTGCTGGGGCAGAAGCTGACCCGGCTGAACCTGAACAACGGCGTGATCACCTCGGCCGGCGTCGGCGGTCGCACCGTCGAGGCCGACTACTACGTCTGCGCCATTCCGGTGGAGCGCACGGTCCCGCTGCTCACCGGCGACATCCTCGACGCCGACCCGCACCTGGGCGGGATGAGTCAACTGCTGACCGACTGGATGGTCGGCATCCAGTACTTCCTGCGCCGCACCACCGGTATGCCGGAGGGGCACATCGCCGCGCTCGGCTCGCCGTGGGCGCTCACCGCGCTCCGGCAGGCGCCCATGTGGGTGGGGGACTTCCCCGCCAGGTACGGCGACGGTTCCGCGGTCGAGTGCCTGTCGGTGGACATCTCGGACTGGGACTCGCCCGGGATCGTCTTCGGCCGAACCGCGAAACAGTGTTCGGCCGAGGAGATCTCGATCGAGGTGTGGGCGCAGCTCAAGGAGTGGCTGAACACCAATACCGGGTGGCTGCGGGACGAGGACATCCACTCCTGGCACCTGGATCCCGGTGTGAGCTGGTCCGGCGGGGTCGCCTACAACGAGACGCCGCTGCTGGTGAACACCGTCGGCTCCTACGACAACCGGCCGCACGCGCACTGCGCCATTCCGAATCTGTTCTTCGGCGGTGATCACGTGCGCAGCCACATCGATCTGGCGACCATGGAGGGGGCCAACGAGTCCGGGCGGATGGCGGCGAACGCCGTCATGGACGCGGCCGATGACCCGCAGCCGCGGGCGGCGGTCTTCCCGCTGGTCGCGCTGCCCGCGTTCGAGGGGGCGAAGGCGTTGGACCGGGATCGGTATCGGGCCGGGTTGCCGCACATTCTCGATTTCTGACGGTTCGAGGGGTCCGGGCGGGCGGTGGAAGGGGCCGTCCGCCGGGGCTCCCGTGCCCGGGACGCCGAGGTTCGCGGGCGCAGCGGCTTCGGCGATCCCGAAGACCGGCGCTGACCTCGCGCGGCCGGGACGCTATCCGCCTGCCGCTCTGCGGCGCAGCCGCCACCGGCTGCGCTTCGTCGCGGGCGCCGTCGGCGCGGCAGGGCGCGCGACGGCACGAGTCGCGCGGCGCTGCTCGTCCCGCTCCCGCCGCCAGTCGGCGACCACCGCGTCGACATCGACGGTGGCGACCGGGACCACCGGCCCGGACGGGATCCGCAGGTACTCCACGATCCGCCGGTTCAGCGCCGCCACCTCGGCGCGCACCTGCTCCTCGGTGGTGCAGTCGCGGACCGTCGCCCCGATCCGCTCGGCATCGCGGCGCAGCAGCAGCGGCGTCGGCAGCATGAGTCCGGTGTCCGCCCCCTCGCGCTGCAGGTAGCCGCGCAACCAGGCGTCTTCGCGGACCGGCTCGCCCGCGCCGGGGATCGGCTTCCCGGCCCCGCGCAGGTTCCGGAACGCGCCGCGCTCCTCGGCCTCCCTGATCTGCTTGTCCACCCAGGATTCGAAGCTCTGCCGCGCCGGTTTCCGCTCCGTCACCGGCCCAGGCTTCCGTCTGCGCCCATGCCTCCAGGGTACGGCGGCCGGCGGGGGCGTGCCGGCGCCGTGCGCACGGCCGCCATCGCCCGCCCCGTCCGGTCACCGTCACACCGTCTCCGGGACCCCCTCCGGCTCGAGCACCTCGGCCGACGGCTCCGCCGCGTACAGCGCCTCGATCTCCGCCCCGTACTTCTCCGCGATCACCCGCCGCTTCAACTTCAAGGTGAGCGTGAGCTCGTCCCCACCGGCCTCCCAGAACACCGGCAGCACGCGGAAGCGCCGAACCTGCTCCACCCTGGCGAGCTTCGCGTTCCCGGCCGCGATCCCGGCCGCGATCGCCGCCCGCACCCCGGGATCGGCGGCGAGCGCGGCGGCGGAGGCGTCGGCGAGCCCGTTCTGCTCGGCGTAGCGCGGCGCCGTCTCGGCGTCGAGCACCACGAGGGCGGTGTTGTAGGGCCGTCCGTCCCCGATCGCCGCCATCGCCCCGATGAGCGGCGTAGCCGCCTTGAGCGTGTTCTCGATCGCGGTCGGCGACATGTTCTTGCCGGAGGCGTTGATGATGAGCTCCTTCTTGCGGTCGACCACCCGCAGGAACCCGTCGTCGTCGATGGTCACCACGTCGCCGGTGTGCAGCCAGCCGTCGGCGTCGATCGCCTCGGCGGTCTTCTCCGGCTCGCCGCGGTACCCCTTCATGACCAGCGGCCCGCGGATCAGCAGCTCGCCGTCGGCCGCGACCCGAGCCTCCATGCCGGGCAGCAGGGTGCCGACGCTGCCGAGCTTGGCGTCGTCGGGGTGGCTGACGCTGCAGATGCAGGCCAGCTCGGACATGCCCCAGATCTCCGCGATCGGGATGCCGAGCCCGGCGAAGAAGCCGAGCGTCTCCGGCGGGATGGGGGCGGCGCCGGACATGGCCCAGCGCACCCGGTCCAGCCCGAGCTTGGCCCGCAGCGGGCCGAGGACCAGCGCGTCGGCGCGCTGCCACTCGACGGCCAGCTCCTCGGGGACCGGCGCACCGGCCAGCTGCCTGGCGGCGCGGCGCCCGGCGACGTCGAGTGCCCACCGCAGCCCGGCGCGCTTCTGCTCGTCCGGCTCGGCGGAGACCGCGAACTCGACCGCGGCCCGCAGCTTCTCCCAGACCCGGGGCACCGCGCCCCAGATGGTCGGGCGCAGCTCGGCGAGCGCGGGCGCGATCCCCGTCGGGTCGGCGACGCAGGTGACCTGGGTGCCGAAGACCTCCTGGAAGTACAGCGCGGTGAGCCGGTCGGCGATGTGCGCGGTCGGCATGTAGGAGGTGATGGTGTCGCCGAAGCGGATGCCGAGCACCTCCTCGACCGCGTACGACTCGAAGAGCAGCGCCGCGTGCGTGGTCTCCACGCCCTTGGGGTTGCCGGTGGTGCCCGAGGTGTAGATGAGCGTCGCCACGTCGTCCGGGCGGACCGCCCGCCAGGCCGCGTCGAAGTCGAAGGCCGGGTCGCCGCCCGCGATCAGCTCCGCGACGCCGACGGTGCCCGCCTGCGCCTCGTCCACACAGACGATGTGGTCCAGCGCGGCGCCGCTGGCGCGCAGCCGCCCCACGTACTGCGGCTCGCAGATGACCACGCGCGCACCGGAGTTGCCGAGCACGTGGGCCAGCTGCTCGGGGGCGAGGGTGTTGTAGACGGAGAACGAGGTGGCGCCGAGGTGCTGCGCGCCGACCTCCAGCGGATAGAACTCCACCCGGTTGCCCATCATGAGCGCGACGGTGTCGCCCTTGCGCACGCCGAGCGCGGCGAGCCCGGCGGCGACGGCGCGCACCTGCTCGGCGTAGCTCCGCCAGGTCAGCGTCTGCGCGTCGCCGGGGGTGCGGAGCGCGATGTCGTCGGGTGCGCGGGTCGCGGTGTGCTGGAAAGCGGCGACCAGGGTGTCGAAGCGGGGGTGATCGGTGGTTCGGGTCACATCGGAGAACGTACAGCGCAACACAAAACATTGCAATGTTGCATACTGCGGACGTGCGACGACCGCGGCCGGAACGGGCCGGCCGCGATCGCGGCGCGGGTCAGCGCGGGGCCATGCGGATGGCGCCGTCGAGCCGGATGGTCTCGCCGTTCAGCATCGGGTTCTCCACGATGTGCCTGGCCAGCGCGCCGTACTCGACCGGGTTGCCGAGCCGCGACGGGTGCGGCACCTGGGCACCCAGCGAGTCGATGGCCTCGTCCGGCAGGGTCGCGAAGAGCGGGGTGTGGAAGAGGCCGGGGGCGATGGTGAGCACCCGGATCTTCAGGCTCGCGAGGTCGCGCGCGACCGGGAGCGTCAGCCCGACGATGCCGCCCTTGGAGGCCGAGTACGCCGCCTGCCCGATCTGCCCGTCGAAGGCCGCGACCGAGGCGGTGTTGATGATGACGCCGCGCTCCTCGCCCACCGGCTCGGTGGCGGCGATGCGCTCGGCGGCCAGCCGGATCACGTTGAAGGTGCCGACCAGGTTGACGTTGATCACCTTGGTGAAGGCCGCGAGCGGGAAGGCGCCCTGCTTGCCGACGGTCTTGATCGCATTGCCGATACCGGCGCAGTTCACCGCGATCCGCAGCGGGCCGAGGGAGGCGGCGGCGTCGAGCGCGGCGGTCACCTGCTCCTCGTTCGTGACATCGGCCGCGGCGAAGACGACGCCGTCGCCGAGCTCCTTGGCGACGGTCTCGCCGGGCGAGGAGGGCAGGTCGACGATCACGACCTTCGCACCCTGAGCGTGCAGTTCCTTGACGGTCGCCAGGCCGAGGCCGGAGGCGCCACCGGTGACCAGCGCGACGAGGTTGCTGTCGATCTGCATGGGGATTCCTTTCTGCTCCGGCCGCGCGTGGTCGACACCGGCCGTGGGTGTCGAGAGTATCCATCCAGAGATCGATAAGTAAACAGCGGTTCGCATAGCGGGACGGCGAGAATGCCATTTCGACGGACGCCGATGTTCGGGCGCATTCGCTTGCAACAGGTTCTAGTTATAGCACGTCCCCTTGACCTCGAGCGAGGTACAGGTTGCACGGTGGAGCCATGACCGACACCACCGAACGCTGGAATTCCGTGTACGACGACGACACCGCGCCCTGGGTGATCGGCCGCCCGCAGCCCGCGGTCGTCGAACTGGAGCGCGCGGGCGGGTTCACCGGCCGCGTCCTCGACGTCGGCTGCGGGGCGGGCGAGCACACCGTCCTGCTGACCGCGCGCGGGCACGACGTGCTCGGCGTCGACTTCGCGCCGAGCGCCGTCGGCTACGCGCGCCGCACCGCCGCGGCCCGTGGCGTGCCGGAGGCGCGGTTCGCGGTGGCGGACGCGCTGACGCTCGGCGCCGACCCGCATTTCACCGGGGTCTACGACACCGTGCTGGACAGCGCGCTCTTCCACATCTGGGGCACCGAGCCGGAGCTGCGGGCGCGCTACGTCCGCTCGCTGCACGGCGCGCTGCGGCCGGGCGGGGTGCTGCGGCTGCTCGCGCTCTCCGACGCCGAGCCCGGCTTCGGGCCGCGGATCAGCGCGGACACCATTCGCGGCGCCTTCACCGATGGCTGGGACCTCAACTCGCTCGAGCCGGCGCGCTACCTGGGCCGGGTCACCCCCGCGGTCGCCGACAACGTCGCGGGGCTCGCGGTGACCCCGGAGGGGTTAATCGACGCAGCGGCCTGGATCGCCGAGATCCGGCGGAGCTGATCACGCCGCGCGAGGCGATCCACCCGCTGGACCGGCGGGGATCCGGCGGAGCTGATCACCGCCGCGCGAGCCGGTCGACCCGGCGCACCAGCGGCAGCACGGCCAGCAGGCATACCGCGGGGAGCAGGAAGGCGGCGCGGAGCTCCGGCCCGGTGGAGATCAGGCCGGGCAGCACCGCACCGGCCAGCGCACCCGCGTAGTTGAAGAGGTTGACGGTGGCGATGATCTCGTCCGAGCGCTCCGGCCGGATCTCGCCCGCCGCGCTGAAGGCGATCGGCACCAGCGCGCCCGCGCAGAACCCGGCCGCCGCGAACCCCGCCACCGCGCCTGGTACCAGCGGCAGCGCGGCCACCAGCAGGCAGCCGACCAGCCCGGCGGCGACCGCGCCGAGCGCCACCGGAACCCGGCCGAACCGCCCGACCGCGGGGTCCACGGTGAGCCGCGCGGCCAGCACGGCGGCCTGGTAGGCGGCGTAGCCGAGCGGGGTCACCGCGGCGACCGCGCCGAGCCCGTCGGCCAGGTACACGGTGCTCCAGGTGGAGACCGCGGCATCGACCACGAAGGCCGCGAAGATCAGCGCACCCACGATTCGGATGGCGGGCCACGGCAGCCGTCCCCCCGAGTCCCGCTGCCGCACGGGGCGTTCGGGGTCGAAGCCGAGGAGTGCGACGCGGATGTGCACCGCCGCCGCGGCGACCAGCGCGAGCACCGGGGGCAGGTCGAGCGCGAGCAACCCGGCGACCAGCAGCGCACCCGCGATCGCCGCCGCCGTGTACCCGGCGTAGAAGCGCCCGAGCAGCTGCCGCCCCGCCTTCCGCTGCGCCAGCACACCCTGCATGTTCGAGGCGGCGTCGACGCCGCCCAGCCCGATCCCGTACAGCGCCAGCGCCACCGCGAAGAGCGGCAGGTTCCCGAGCAGGGCGGCCCCGAGCAGCGCCACCGCCTGCGCGCCGAGCGCCGCCGCCAGCGCCTGCCCGCTCCCCCGGCGCACCGCGATCGCCTCCGCCGCGACCGAGCCGAGCGCCGCCGCGAGGCAGGTGCCGAGCAGCAGCACCGACACCACCGTGTCCGAGATGCCCAGCCGGTCCTTGAATTCCGGGAGCACCGTGACGATCGCGGCGTACCCGAAGCCCTGGGCGGCGTACGCCGCCGCCACCGCGCGCCGCTGCTCGGCCATGACCGCCCCCGGGGAGTGAGCTGGACGGTTGTCCAGAGGTCGGGTGAGCGTACACCCGCCAACGCCCGTGGTCAGTCGAAAGGCCGGGCCGCGTACCAGGAACCGCCCACGACGGCGTGCAGCTCGGCACCAAGCCCGAACAGCGCCAGCCGTCCCGACCCCGGCAGCGGGACCCGCTCGACCCGCTCCACCACATACCGGTCACCGCTCACCCGCCCGATCGCGAGCCGCTCCCGCTCCCCCGAGTACCCGCCGTACAGCGCCACCCGGTCGCCGGCGACCGCGAGCGCCTTCGCCCCGGCGATCTCCTCGTTGCGCCAGAAGGTGCTGTGCCCGTCCGCGATCCTGACGATCGGGAAGTCGGTGTAGTAGCAGGCCCACGCGGTGTCACCGGCGAGGGTCAGGGCATAGCAGTCGGCCATTCCTGGCCCGTCGAAGCTCCAGACCGGGCGCAGCGCGCGGTCGAAGCGGACGATGCCCGGGTGCCCGACCGGCTCCGGGCCGGGGCCGCCCCAGCCGAAGTTGCCGAAGACGCCTTCGTCGAAGTAGCTGACCCAGATGTCGCCGGTGGGCGAGACCGCCACGTCCTCGATGCCGTCGCCGAGCACCCCCGTGCACTCCACCGTGCCGTCCGGGCGCACGATCATCGCATTGTGCTCCGGACCGCGAGCCGACCAGCGGCACCGGTGCCCGACCACCAGCACGGCTCCGTCCGGCAGCAGCCGGACCGAGGGGAACGCGATCGTCAGGTCGTGGATCGGGACAACACCGCGCAGCTCCGGCCCGAAACGGACCACCCGCGCCGAGACCGGCTCCGCGGCCCTGGTCAGCGGGAAGGAGGCCCCGCCAGGGGATTCCGTGCGCGCGGTGAGCAGTGCCGCACCCGCGTCGGTGGTCCACAGGGTCACCAGGCTTCCGTCGTAGGCCGGTGCGGCGTCGAGCAGGCGATCATGCCCGTCGGCCGGGCGCGGCTCGGCGAGGAGTTCGAACACGTCCGCATTGTGCCGCACTGGGGGAAACTCCCGCCCCCGGTTTCCCGGCCGCGGCGCGGTCGGCACCGGACAGGCGGCGAATCGTCCACGAAGCCCGCGGCAGATCAACCACCGAGATCGAGCGTCACGCGCCCGTGGCCTGCGGCGCACCCGCCGGCCATCGCGCCCCCGACCCGCTCAGTACGCGGGCGCGAGGAGCATGCCGAGCACCCGCTTGGCCGACGCGTTGAACCGCCCCAGGTTCACCCCGGGCATGCTGGTCACGACGAGCAGCAGCGTGGAGCTCACCGGGAAGACCCCGACGCAGCCGCGGTCGGCCTCGAAGACCGCGGACTGCAGCCTGCCCTGCTGCAGCAGGGCGATGAAGTGGTCGCCGATGCCGATGGCCGCGGCCGCCATGGCGGAGCTGCGCATGGCGATCGAGTCGCCGCCGTCGTACCCGGCCGAGGCCGTGTCGGAGGCGACCACGAGGCCGTCCCTGCTGGTCATGACGGCGTGCTCGACCTCGGAGATGTCGTCGCAGGCCCGCTGGAGCAGCCTGCCGACGACCTCAGGGTCACCGAGCGCGATCTCGGTCCGGTCGAGCGATCTCGTCCCGGGCCGGTGGAAGGGCGCGCTCATACCTTGATGGCCTGTTCGATGCGGCGTAGCTGGTGCCTGGCGAGCGCCAGGTTGCCGCGCGCCTTGTCCAGGGCCAGGTAGAGGAAGAGCTGTTCGGTGTCGTTGCGCACCAGCGGCATGATCAGGTGGTACTGCGTGCCGAGCGTGACCAGGATGTCCTGGACTTCGTCGCCGAGCTGCAGCGCGTCCACCGCGCGGGCCTTGGCGCGCAACACCTCGGTGTTCAGCGCACCCGCCATGTCCAGGTCGAAGAGCGCGTTCCCGCCCTGCTTCGCCAGCACCATCCCACTCTGCATATCGATGAGCGCGATGCCGATGGCGCCGTCCATGCTCATTCCGTCGCGCAGAGTTTCTTCGAGCCTCATTTTAGCTGTGCACCCTGAATCGCTCCGTCATCCGGGTTAATTCCATCCGAACGCGGAGCGATACCTTTCACTCGTGATCCCGCAGAAAGATTCAGCGGTAAGAAACCAAGCGGTTTCCGTCCGCGCCAGCAGCGTAGCAATGCCCTGGCGATCGGTCGAGATGGACGGGAACAGTCACGGAAAGTCACGATCGGGCAACGCGACCGAGACATTCCTTCCCAGACGCGGACAACCCCGGCGATCGCGATTACTCAGCGGTAGCCAGGCCATCCAGCGCAGCCAGGCGACCGCTCGTCGCCTTCGGCAATCAGACATTTCAGCTACTGTGATACTTGCTGCGACGGCGTAGGAAATTGTCCCGGACAGGACGGAAGAGCTAATCCCGGCGGCGCAGGGCGCATTCTCGCCGAACATTCGCGTTCGCTATCAAGAGTGGCGTTTCTCGCCAATGCCGACCACGCGGTATGCCGTTCCGCGGAAAGAGTGTGAGGATGCCCCGGTGCATGAAGAAAGGCAGTGCTCCTACCCGGTCGCCATCACCGCGCCGGGAAAGGATTCGGTGATCGCCGATGCGATTGCCTGGGTCCTGCACACTTCGGGCGAATTCGGCGGGGTCCCCCTGGTATTCGTGGCCGACGAATCCCGCGTGCGCGGAAGCGCGTGGCTGCGCGCGTTCGTGGCGGACGCCCGGCTACCGGTCGCCACCGCGCCCGCGCCGGGGCGCGGCTGGCACGGCGGCGTCGTCCTCGCCGCCTGGCCGCGGGCGGAGCAGCTGGCGACCATCGCCGCCGACCCGCGCACCCGCGGGCTCTGCGTGGTGCCCGACGACGTCGCCGAGGTCGGGGTGTGGGCGGAGTCCGCGCACCCGCACCTGCTCGGCACCGCGGTGCCCGCGCCGGGCCCGCCCGCGCTGGATCCGGTGATCGCCGAGGCGCTGACCACGCTCAGCGGGCTGGTGAACCCCTCCGGCACGCTGGCCGGGCTGCAGTCCCGGCGGGACGCGGTCGCGCTGCTGGTGATCGCGCACGAGGGCGGCCACCGCTTCACCAGGGAGCAGATCTACGCCTGGTGCCTGGCGCACGACTGGTCCCAGCGCGCCGCCCGGCGGCTGGCCGCGCTGGCCGCGCACGTCGCCGCCGGCCGCCGCCCGGCCGCCCCCGCGGGCCCGTTCCGCACGGAGATCCTCGGGCTGTGGCGGGACCGGGCCGCCGACCGCCGCGGCTGCCCCTGCGCCGACCGCTGACCGGGGCGCCCGCGGCACCACCGGTTGCGGCACTATCGAGGGCATGAGCGAGAACCCCATCCCGGCGAGCACGACCGAATTCCGGGCGCTCGCCCACGCCCGGCTGGACGGGTTCGCGCGCGAGGCGGTGCCGGACGCGCCGGGGCTGCGCCGCGCCGCGGTGGCGCTCTGCGTGGCGGCCGAGCCGGAGGGCCCGCTGTCGGTGCTGCTCATCCGGCGCGCCTACCGCGGCCGCAATGCCGGGCAGTGGGCGCTGCCGGGCGGGCGGCTGGAGCCGGGCGAGACGGCGCGCGCCGCCGCGCTCAGGGAGCTGCACGAGGAACTCGGCATCCGCGCCGAGGAGGGCGACGTGATCGGCGCGCTCGACGACTTCCCGGCCGCCTCCGGCTTCGCCATCACCCCGTTCGTGGTGGCGCTGCGCGACCTCACCGAGCTGCACCCGGCGCCGGACGAGGTGCACTCGGTGCACCGGGTCGGGCTGCGCAGGCTGGCCGACCCGGACGTGCCGCACTGGGTCTCCCCCGCCGAGGCCGTCCCCGGCGGCCTCCCGCCCACCGCGGCCGCCCCGCCGACCGGAATCCGGCTGCTGCAGATGCGGTTCGCCCCCGGCATGACCATCCACGCCCCCACCGGCGCGCTGCTCTTCCAGTTCCGCGAGGTGGTGCTGCTCGGCCGCACCCCCGCCGAGGCGCGGGTCGCGCACTTCGTCCAGCCGGACTGGACGCACCGCTGATGCCGCGCCCCGGTTGACCAGCGATATTCCGGGTATTCCCGGGCGGGACAAGGGGGAAGCCGTGACCGTCGCACCGCAGGCACCGCTGCAGGCAGCCGTCGCCGCGCCCGCGGCACCGCGGCGGCGCTCCCGCGGGCAGCTGGCCAGGTACCTGTTCGACCTGGTCTTCGAGGACACCCTCGCCGACCACGCCGCGACGCTCACCTTCTACGCCGTGCTGGCGGCGCTGCCGGTCCTCACCACCATGCTGGCGATCGTCGGCGCGCTGAACCCGGCGGTCACCGACCCGCTGGTGGACGAGTTCCGCACGCTCGGCCCCGGCCCCGGCGCGCAGCTGCTCATCGACACCCTCGCCGAGCTGCGCGGCTCGGCGCTCTCGGCGCCGCTGATCCTGGTCGGGCTGCCGGTGACGCTGTGGATCCTGACCAGGTACCTGGGCGCGCTGGTGCAGGCGATCCAGGCCATGTACGGGATCGTCGGCGACCACCCCGGCCCGCGCACCGTCCTGCTGCGCGCGGGGCTCGCGGCGGTGGCCTTCCCGCTGCTCGCCTGCTGCCTGGTCGTCGTGGTGACCACCGGCGAGATGGCGAACGGGATCGGGCAGCGGCTCGGGCTCGGCGAGGAGGTCGCGGCGGCGTGGCCGATCCTCAAGTGGCCGCTGCTGCTCGCGGTGATGACCTTCCTGGTGGTGCTGCTGTACCGGCTGGTGCTGCACGGCCACGGCACCCGCTACCGCAGGCTGGCCCGCGGCAGCCTGCTCGCGCTCACCCTCTGGCTGGCCGCCTCCGTCGGATTCACCACCTACGTGGAGCATTTCGGCTCCTACAGCAGGCTGTACGGCTCGCTGGCGGCGGCGGTCGTGCTGCTGGTGTGGGTGTGGATCACGCACTTCGCGCTGCTGCTCGGGGCCGCCTACAACGCCCCCGACCCCGGCGCGGCGCCGCGGCTGCGCACCCGCAGGCTCAATCGGGACGGAACGGCCAGCCGGTGAGCCGCTCGGCCGCGCGCCGCTCGTAGGGCAGCGCGCCGAGTTCCCTGGCCCGCTGCCGCGCCGCCGCCACCTCCGCACCGGCGCCCCGCCTGCCGAGGATGCCGCGGATCGTCCCGCTGTACAGCCCGGACGGCCCGAGGCAGACCAGCCCCGGCCACTGCACGACGGCGGCCGCGCCCCAGCCGCGGGTGAGCGGCTCCAGCCCGGCGGCGTAGCCCGCCACCCGCACCCTGAGGTCGGGCGCGGCGCGGCCGAGCGCGACCAGCGCCTCGGCGAGCAGCGGCACCCGGACGGCGACCCGCGGGCCGTGCCAGCGCCCCGGCACGGCGAGCACCGCTTCGATGGCGGCCAGCGCGCGCTCGGTGTCGCCGGTCTCGGCGGCGGCCATGGCGACCACCAGCGCGAAGTCCTCGTCGAAGTCGGTGGCCATCCGGCCCGCGTCGGCCAGCACCTCGCCGAGCCTGCCGCGGTGCCACAGCTCGATGGAGCCGCTGGTGAGCAGGGAGGCCTCGGCGAGCAGCCGGGCCCGGTCGTCCACCGGGCCGAGGTCGGCGGCGAAGCGCTCCATGAGCGCGCGCGAGCGGTCGTAGTCGCCGCGCAGCACGGCGAGCATGACGTCCCACCACAGCTGGGTGGCGGCCAGGTCGGTGCCGCCGTCGGCGGCGAGCCGCGCGAACTCCGCCGAGAGCCTGCGCACCAGCCGCAGGTCGCCCGCCTCCAGCGCGCAGACCCGGCGCAGGTGCAGCGCGGTGGCCGCGGCGGTGGGGTCGGCGCCCGCCAGCTCGCCCAGCTCGTCGGCGATCTTGGTGCGGTCGGCGAGCGTGCCCGGCTCCCAGGTGCAGACGAACTCGGCCAGCAGCACCTGCGGCCAGGAGCGGCTGCCCGGTGCGCTGCGCGCCTTCGCCTCGGCGAGCGCGTCCAGGTCGCCCGCGAGGCCGTGCACGGCCCGGTCGGTGGCCTCGACCGCCTCCACCTCGGCGACCGCGTCGGCGTCGAGCTCGAGTCGGTGCGCCAGCGCCCGCGCCCGCAGCCCGGACGAATCCGACTGCAGCACGCCGTATCCGGAGAAGTACCCGGCGACGCCGTGCGGCGCGGCGCGCAGCGCGATCCGGGCGAGCCCGGCCGCGTCGGCGCGGTACGCGGCCCGCTCGAAGCAGCGGGCGGCGGCGTCGAAGTGGCCGAGGCGGTGGTGCGCCTGCCCGGCCAGCAGGTCGAGCTCGACCGCGGTGGCCCGGTCGGCGTGCGGCAGGCCGCGCTCGGCGAGCTCGGCGCACTCGTCCGGGGCGTGGTCGCGCAGCGCCCCGGCGGCCGCGGCCAGGCAGGCCGCGGCGGCCCGCGGGTCGGGGGCGTCGAGCGCGGCGGCGCAGCGGTGTCCGGCCTGGGCCGCGAGCGCGTCCGGTTGCCTGGCGGCGAGCGCGTCGGCGATCCGGGTGTGCAGCGGCGCCGCCCTGGCCGGGCCGATGCCGTCGAGCACGGCGGTGCGGACGAGGTCGTGGCGGAAGGTGATCGTGCCGTCGGCGATGGTGACGATCCCGGCCTGCCCGAGTTCCGCTGCGGCGTCGTCGAAGTAGCGATCGTCGGCGAACAGCCCGAGGGGTGTGCTGGTTCCGCTGAGCGCGAGGAGTTCGGCGAGTTCCCCGGCCCGCGGCGAGAGCAGGTCGACGGCGACGGCGTCCAGCGGATGCCCGGCCAGCGCCCGCTCGCACAGCTGGGTGGCGACGAACGGGCTGCCCGCCGCGGTGGCGACGATCCGGTCGTGCAGCGCGGGGTGGGCCGGGAGCGCGGCGCGGACCAGCTCGGCGATCGCGGCATCGGGCAGCGGCGGGAGGTCGACGGTGGTGACCTCACCGATCGGGCGGAGCAGTTCGGGGAGCGGGCCTGGCCGCTGGGTGAGCACCAGCAGCACCGGGTGCGCGCGGAGCACCCTGGCGGCGCCCGCGATGATCCGCAGCGAGGCGGGGTCGGCCCACTGCACGTCGTCCAGCACCGCGACCGCGCGGCCGGTCTCCCGCGCCACCGCGGCGAGCAGCGCGGCGAGCGCGCGCGGGGTCGGCGGGTCGGGGACGGCGCGGCCCGCCAGCGCCGCCTGGTCCAGCCACGGGGTCAGGGTGGCGAGCGGGTCGGGGCTGCCGGTGCTGGTGAAGGGGGCGGCGCCGTTGCGGCGCAGCGCCTCCCGGACCACGGCCGTCTTGCCGATGCCCGGCTCGCCGCGCACCCGCAGCACGACGAGGCCGTGCCCGGCCCGCTCCCAGACCCGGTCGAGGAGCGCGGCGACCTCGTCCCGGCCGACCAGGCCGGACGGGCGCGGCTCGGACGGGGGCGCGGGCGCGCGGAGTTCGTGCTCCACCCGCACGGTGTCCGGGGCGGGGTCGAGGCCGAGTTCGGCGCGCAGCGTCCGGCGCAGCCGCAGCAGCAGGGCCAGCGCCTCCGGGGTGCGGCCGCTGTCGCGCAGGGCGAGCGCGAGCAGCCGGGCGGTGCCCTCCCGGTGCGGGTGCCGCTCGTGCTGCGCGGTGAGCAGGGTGACGACCTGCGCGGCGCGGCCGAGGAGCAGCAGCCCCTCCGCGCACAGCTCGGTGAGCTCGGCGCGCAGCTCGTCCAGCCGGGCGCGCTCCGGGGCGAGCTCGGCGATGTCGGCGACCTCGGCGAGCGGCTCGCCGCGCCACAGCGCGAGCGCGGGCTCCAGCAGCCGCACGGTGGCCTCGACGTCGCCCGCGGCGTGCGCGGCGTGGGCGTCGCGGGTCAGCAGGTCGAGCAGGTCGAGGTCGGTGCCGGAGCCGGAGCAGCGCAGCACGTAGCCGTTCGGGCCGGTCTCGATGGCGAGCTCGGGCACCGGGCGCAGCGCCTTGCGCAGCCGCGACACGTAACCCTGGAGCGTCACCGTCGCGCTCTCTGGCGGGCGGCCGCGCCAGAGCAGTTCGCAGAGGTAGTCGGCGCTGCGGGTGGTGCGCTCGGCGGCCAGGATCACCAGCAGCTCGGTGTGTTTGCGGGCCGGGATCGGAACGCGGGCGCCGTCCGGGCCGCGCACCGCGAGCGGCCCGAGCACCGCGACCGCGGGCGGCTCGGTGCCGGACCAGCCGCGCACCAGCGTCACACCAGCGCCCCCGTCGACCCTTGCCGCATGACTTCCTCTTCGGTTCTGCTCCAGGCCGCCCCCACCGCGGGCGGCCCCTCCCGCGCGACTGTACTTCGCCTCTGCGGCGCGGCGCTGGTCTCCGGCGGCGCGCTCTGCATCGCGGGCGGCACACTGCACCCGATCGTGGCGGGCAATGGCCACTCGGTCGAGGCGCTCACCAGCCCGGGCACCCCGGTCGCGCAGATCCTGCTCGGCATCGGCACGGTGCTGCTCGTCCTCGGGCTGCCCGGCATGTACGCCTGGCTGCGGCCGCTGATCGGGACCGTCGGGTTCGTCGGGCTGCTCTGCTACCTGCTCGGCAATATCGTCACCGCCACCGGGCACCTCACCGTCGAGCTCTTCGTCGCGCACCCGTTCGCCGCCGACCCGGCCACCGCGCACCTGGTCGCGGAGAACGACCAGATGCTCGACTCCACCGCGTTCACGCTCTTCAACCAGCTCGGCGGGCTGGTCATGCTGGCCGGGATGGCGCTGCTCGGCGCGAGCCTGCTGCGCAACCGCGCGGTGCCGCGCTGGATCGCCGTGCTGACCCTGGTCGGGATGGCCGGGTTCTTCCTGCCGATCCCCGCGGTGCAGGGCTTCTCCGGGTTCCTCTACGAGGCGCCGCGCGGTATCGCGGTCGCCGCCATCGGGGTGCTCATGCTGCGCTACCCCGGCGGAGCGGCTCAGGCCGGGGCGGGCGCCCAGCTGTCCGGGCCGAAGACCTCGTAGTGGATGTCCTCGGCCGCAACGCCTTTCGCCAGCAGCGCCTTCCGCATGCCGAGCATGAAGGGCAGCGGGCCGCAGAGGTAGGCGCGGGTGCCCGCGGCGACGGTCACCTCGCCGAGGTCGGCGCGGCCGGCCCGGAGCCCGTCGCCGGGGGCGCGCGAGCCGAGATCCTCGTACCAGCGGTGCATGACGGCGAAGGGCAGCCGCTCGACCAGCTCGGCGAGCTCGGCGCGGTGCGCGTGGCTGCTCAGCGCGCGGTCGGCGTGCAGCACCGCGACCGGGCGGGGGTCGGCGGTGTCGGCCAGGTGGCCGAGCATGCCGAGCATGGGGGTGCAGCCGATCCCGGCCGAGATGAGCAGCAGCGGGGCGTCGCCGTCCGGCAGCACCAGGTCGCCGAAGGGCGTCGTGACCTGCAGCTCGTCGCCCTCGAAGACGTTGTCGACGAGGAAGTTCGATACCTCGCCCGCGCGCTTGACGGTGATCCGCCAGTCCCCGGCGGCGGGCGCCGAGGAGAGGCTGTACTGCCGGATCTGCCGCGCGCCGTCCGGCAGCCGCACGGCGACCGAGAGGTACTGCCCCGGCGCGAATTCCGGCAGCGCGGCGCCGGTGAGCACGAAGGAGACGGTGTCCGCCGACTCGTACCGCCGCTCGCGCACCCGCACCGTCCGCCAGACCGCGCCCGGCGCCACCCCCGCGGTCCGGTACAGCTCGGCCTCCATGGCGATCAGCGTCTCGGCCATCAGCCAGTAGACCTCGTCCCAGGCGGCGGCGACCTCGGGGGTGACGGCGTCGCCGAGCACCTCGGCGATGGCCTGGAAGAGGTAGGTGTGCACGATCTCGTACTGCGCGGGCTCGATGCCGAGCGAGGCGTGCTTGTTCGCGATCCGGGAGAGGATCAGCTCGACCCGCGCGGGGTCCGGCTCCAGCTGCAGCGCGGCGAAGGCGGCGATGGCGCCCGCCAGGGCCTGCTGCTGGTGGCCCTGGCGCTGGTTGCCGCGGTTGAACAGGTCGCGCTCCAACTCCGGGTGCGCCTCGAACATCCTGCGGTAGAAGAGCGCGGTGATCTCGCCGATGGCGGCGCCGACGGCGGGCAGGGTGGCGCGGACGGTCTCCGTCGCGGTGGCCGAGAGCATGGTCATTCTCCGATCGTTCGAGCTACCGGGGTGGTCCGCACCCCGGGGAGTGCGAGCAACACGGCGCGCGTCGGATCGCCGGTGAGGTCGTCGACCGTCACGGTGTCGAGGGCGGCGTAGAAGGCCTCCTGCGCGCCGCGCAGCGCGCCCCGCAGTCGGCAGCCGGAGCGCAGCGGGCACGGATTCGGCCCGTCGCACTCCACCACCTCGCCCTCGCCCTCCAGCCTGCGGGCCAGCCAGCCGACCGGGGCGGTGCGCCCCAGCTCGGTGATGGCGAGCCCGCCGCCGCGGCCGCGCCGCGCGTCCACCATGCCGAGCTCGGCGAGCCGGGTGATCACCTTCGCGACGTGCGCGTAGGACACCGACAGCTCGTCGGCGATCTCCCTGCTGCCCGGCCGCTCCCCGTCGCGGGCGACCGCGAGCCGCATGACGACGCGGAGGCCGAGATCGGTGAACCTGGTGAGCTGCACGGCTCGACCCTACGATAATTGGCATCCGTGATACCAATTATGTGATCGAGGCCGCAGCAACGGTTTTCAGCCCAGCGGGCCGTGCCCGAGCGCCACCCGCCCGCTGAACAGCAGCTGCTTGGCGCGCGGCAGCGGGTGGAACAGGATGCCGTGCACGTCGCGGTAGCGGCGCTCGATATCGCAGCCGCGCGCGTAGCCGACCCCGCCGACTGTCTCCATGGCCAGCCGCACGGTGGCGATCAGCTGGTCGGCCGCGACGGTCTTGCGGCTCAGGGTGCGGGCGGCGTAGGCGTCGGTGTTGTCGAAGTTCAGGTCGTCCGAGCCTGCGAACATGGCCGCGACCAGGTCCTCCGCGGTGGTGTGGGCATTCACCAGCTCGCCCGCCAGCTGCACGACGTGCTGGTCGGTGCGGCCCGCGACCATGCGCAGCGCCGTCGCCACCGCGCCGTCGGCGATGCCGAGGTAGGCGGCGGTGATCAGCGGCATGGCGGCGCCGATCACGATGTTCAGCAGTGGCGGCCAGGCACCGGCCGGGCGGATCAGCGAGACCGCGGCGTCCGGGACGAAGACGTCCTCCAGGATCACCGTGTGCGACCCGGTGGCGCGCAGCCCGAGGGTGTCCCAGGTCTGCTCGATCCGGACGCCGGGCGCGCTCAGCGGCACCGCGCAGTGCAGCACCCGCGGCCCCTCCGGCCCGCTGTCCCAGCGGATGCTGGTGACCAGGATGGTGCCGATCTCGCAGCCGCTGGCGGGCGCCTTGCGCGCGGAGACCCGGTAGCCGCCGTCGACCCGCTCGGCCGTGCCGCTCGACTCCACCCAGTCCGAGGCGCCGGTGCTGACCAGCATCGCGCCTCCTGCGACCTTGGTGAGCACCCCGGAGGCGTCGGCGCCGTGGTTGTGCCGCCACACCTGGGTGGCGACCAGGTGGCTGTGCATGGCGAAGGCGACCGCGGTCGAGGGGTCGTGGCGGCCGAGCTCGCGCAGGATCGCGCCGACCTCGGCGTGCGTGGCGCCGCCGCCGCCGAACTCGGTGGGCACGCCCGCGGCGAGCAGGTCGCGCAGGGTGTCGGCGGGGACGATCTCGCCGGTGCGGTCGCGCTCGGCGACGCCGGGCAGCAGGGTCGCGCCGACCGCCTCGGCGCGGTCGATCCAGTTCACGGTGGTGGTTTCGATGGTGGTCATGTTTATGACGGTAGGAAGCGCCGCGATAACCGGATAGTCCACGAAATGGACTCCTCCGGTACACGAAACGAACCCCTCCGAGGTGCCACCCATGCCCGAAACGACCGCAGGCTACGGCCAGTACTGCCCGATCTCCCGGGCGCTCGAGCTGCTCGGCGAGCGCTGGTCGCTGCTCATCCTGCGCGATCTGCTGCTGGGCAGCACCCGCTTCAACGACCTCGCCCGCGGGCTGCCCGGGCTCTCCCGCAGCCTGCTCGCCAAGCGGCTGCGGCAGTTCGAGCGGGCCGGGCTGGTCGAGAAGGCCGGGGTGCGGTACCTGCTCACCGAGGCGGGCACCGATCTGGAGCCGGTGCTGTTCGGGCTGGGCGAGTGGGGCGCCAAGCACACCTTCGGCGCCCCGAACCCCGACGAGCTCGACGCCGACCTGCTGGTCTGGTGGATGCACACCCGGCTGGACACCGCCGCCCTGCCCGGGTTCCGGCATGTCTTCGCCGTGCGGTTCACCGACGACGTGCGGCGGTTCTGGATCGTGGTCGACCGCGGGGCGCCCTCGGTCTGCACCACCGACCCCGGGTTCGAGGTCGATGTCACCATCACCGCGGATGTCGCCGGGCTGTACCAGGTGTGGCTGGGGCGGATGCCGGTCGGGCACGCCGTCCGGACCGGCCGGGTCGCGTTCGCCGGGCCGAGCTCGGTCACCCGGCGGATGCCGCAGGTGCTGCGGCTCAGCCCGGTCGCGCCCTACAGCGCGGTGCCGCTGCCGGTCGAGGCGAGTGCCTGATCAGCCCGCGCGGCGGGCGCCGAGGGCGGTGAGTACCCGGTCGGCCAGCTCCGGGCGGCAGATCAGCAGGTCGGGCAGGTACGGGTCGGGGCGGTTGTAGCGCAGCGGGCTGCCGTCCAGCCGGGAGACGTGCAGCCCCGCCGCCGCGGCCACCGCCACCGGTGCGCAGGAGTCCCACTCGTACTGCCCACCGGAGTGCGCGTACACGTCGGCCGCGCCGCGCACCACCGCCATCGCCTTCGCCCCCGCCGACCCCATCGGCACCGGCCGCCCCGCGACCGCTCCGATCAGCGCCGTCACCTGAACCGACGGCCTGCTCCGCGACACCGCGACCCGGATCGGCCCCGGCACCGCGGGCGTGAGCACCGGCGGCTCCCCGGTGTGCAGCACCACCCCCGCCGCGGGCAGCGCCACCGCCCCTTTCGCGGCCACCCCGTCCACCGCGAGCGCGACGTGCACCGCCCAGTCGTCCCGCCCGGCCTCCCCGTACTCCCGCGTCCCGTCGAGCGGGTCGACGATCCAGACCCGCTCGTGCCGCAGCCGGGCCGCGTCGTCCGGCGCCTCCTCGGAGAGCACGGCATCGTCCGGCCGCGCCGCGCGCAACCGCTCCAGCAGCAGCGCGTTGGATTGCCGGTCCCCCGCGGCACCGCCCTGATCCCGGATGCGGAGCAGCAGTTCGCCCGCCTCGGCGGCGAGGGAGGCGGCCAGTTCGTCGTCGTTCACCCGCATCACTTTCGCGGGGAAAGATCGGTTTGTCACCCTCCGGGGCGGTCTCCGCACCGGAATATCCCCCGCGACCTGGGGTAGGGCGGCGGTATGGAGCACACTCGCGCACCGCTGCTGGACGCACTGGCCGAGTACCACCACCTCGACCGCTACGGCTTCACCCCGCCCGGCCACCGGCAGGGCCGCGGCGCCGACGACCGCGTGCTCGCCGTACTCGGCCGCGACCCCTTCCGCGCCGACGTCCTCGCCTCCGGCGGCCTGGACGACCGCAGGGCGAGCAACCGCTACCTGGCCGACGCCGAGGAGCTGATGGCCGACGCGGTCGGCGCGGAGACGGCGTTCTTCTCCACCTGCGGCAGCTCGCTCTCGGTCAAGGCGGCCATGCTCGCGGTGGCCGGGCACGACGGCGGGCTGCTGGTCCCGCGGGACGCGCACAAGTCGATCGTGGCGGGGTTGATCTTCTCCGGCGTGCAACCGCACTGGATCACCCCGCGCTGGGACGCCGAGCGCCACTTCTCGCACCCGCCCTCGCCGGAGCAGGTGCGCAGAGCCTGGGACGAGCACCCGGACGCGGCGGGTGCGCTGATCGTGAGCCCGAGCCCGTACGGCACCTGCGCTGACCTGGAGGGCATCGTCGAGGTCTGCCACGAGCGCGGCAAGCCGCTGATCGTGGACGAGGCGTGGGGCGCGCACCTGCCCTTTCACCCCGACCTGCCCACCTGGGCGATGGACGTCGGCGCCGACGTCTGCGTGGTCAGCGTGCACAAGATGGGCGCCGGGTTCGAGCAGGGCTCGGTCTTCCACGCGCAGGGCGACCTGGTGGATCCGGTCCGGCTCAGCGCCTGCGCCGACCTGCTCATGACCACCAGCCCGAACGTCATGGTCTACGCCGCGCTGGACGGGTGGCGGCGGCAGATGGTGCAGCGCGGCCACGAGCTGCTCGGCACCGCGCTGGCGACCGCGAAGCACGCCCGCGCCCGGCTGGCCGAGCTGCCCGGCATCGCCGTCATGGAGGAGATCCTGCTCGGCGACGAGGCCTCGCACGACCTGGACCGCATGCAGGTCCTCCTCGACGTCTCCGAGACCGGGACCAGCGGGTACGCCGCCGCCGACTGGCTGCGCGCGCACCGCCGGATCGACGTCGGGCTCAGCGACCACCGCCGCGTCCTTGCCACGCTCTCCATGGCCGACGACGACCGCACCGTCGACCTCCTGGTCGACGCCGTCGCCGCCTGGCAGCGGCAGCTCGACGACCCGGAGCCGCCGGACATCCGCCTGCCCGCCCCCGCCGAACTCCAGCTCGACTCGGTCATGACCCCGCGCGACGCCTTCTTCGCCGAGGTCGAGGCGGTGCCCGCCGAGCGGGCGGCCGGGCGGATCGCCGCCGAACAGATCACCCCCTACCCGCCCGGCATCCCCGCCGTCGTCCCGGGCGAGCGGCTGGACGAGGCGGTGATCGAGTACCTGCGCACCGGCGTCGAGTCCGGCATGAACGTGCCCGACGCCGCCGACCCGGAGCTGAAACACCTCCGGGTAGTGGTTCATCCTCGAGGATGAGCGTGCCGCCCGCACATCCCTCCGCGGACTCACCCACACCCCCCGGAAAACTGATGTGCCGCCGCGCGACCGCCCCGCAGAATCGAATTCATGAGGGCGACCGAACGGGAACCGGGGTTCGCGGCGCGGCCGGTGCTGCTGGTGGCGGCGGCGGTCGGGCTCGCACACCTGGTGGCCGCGAGCCTCGGCGGCGGTTACTGGTTCGACGAGGCGTACATGCTGGCGATCGGGCGCGAACACCTCGACTGGGGCTCCGCGGACCAACCGCCGATCGCGCCCGCGCTGGCCGCCGCGCTGGACGCGCTCGCCCCCGACCTCATCCCGGTCATGCGCCTGCCCGCCATTCTGGCGACCGCGGCCGCCGTGGTCGTCGCCGCGCTCATCGCTCGCGAGATCGGCGGTGACCGGCGGGCGCAGCTGCTCACCGCGCTGGCCCAGGCGACGGCGCTGTGGATCACCATGGCGGGCCACTGGCTCACCCCGTACACGCTGGAGCCGGTGCAGTGGCTGCTGATCATCTGGCTGCTGGTGCGCTGGCTCCGGCTGCGCGACGACCGGCTGCTGCTCGCGCTCGGCGTGGTCGCCGGGCTCGCCGTGCAGACCAAGTTCCAGGTCGTGCTGCTCTGCGCGGTACTCGCGGCGAGCGTCCTGCTCTGCGGCCCGCGTGAGCTGCTGCGCCGCCCGATGCTCTGCGCGGGCGCCGCGATCGCCCTGCTCCTGGCGCTGCCGACGCTCTGGTGGCAGGCGCGCAACGGCTGGCCGCAGCTGCGCATGGGCGAGATCGTGGCGAGCGAGGCGGACGCGCTCTACGGCGGCCGCACCGGGGTCGCGATCGCGCTGATCGTCATGGCCGGGATCGCCGGGACGGTACTCGCGCTGTACGGGGCGTGGCGGCTGCTGCGCACGCCGGAGCTGCGCTTCCTCGGCGTGACGGCGGTGCTGCTGTACGTGTTCTTCGTGGTCACCGTCGGCCGCCCCTACTACCTGAACGGGCTGTACGGCGCGCTCTTCGCGGCCGGTGCGCTCGGACTGCAGCAGCGCAGGCTGAGCGGGGGCCGCTTCGGCTGGGTGGCCTGGCCCGGTTTCGTCCTCGCCACCGCCGCGGCGGCGGGCATGCTCGCCGTCTCGGTGGTCTCCGCGAAACCCGATGTGCCGCGGACGATCGCGCGGGAGGCGAGCGCCGCCTACGACGCACTGCCCACCGCGGAACGCGACCGGACCGCGGTATTCGGCGAGTCCTACATCGTCGCCGCCTACCTCGACCTCTACGCGCCGACGATCGCCCCCGCCTACAGCACCAACCGCAGCTACGGATACTTCGACCCGCCACCGGATTCCGCGCGCGACGTGCTCTACGTCGGCACTGCCCCGGACGAGCTGCGCCCGCACTTCGCCGACTGCCGGGAACTGCGGCCGGTGGACGAGGAGATGGCGGTGTGGCAGTGCACCGGGCTCCGCGAGCCGTGGCCGGAGCTGTGGCCCCGGCTGCGGCATCTGAGCGTGGGATGACGGCCGATAGCGCCCCCCGACGACATCAGCCCAGGTGTACCGGCAATCGCCTGTGTCCGTTCGAGATGAAGCTCGGCACCCGCCCCAGCTCGGCCTCCGGCACCGCCAACCGCATCTCCGGGAACCGGGCGAAGATCGCGGGCAGCGCGATCTCGGCCTCCAGCCGCGCCAGCGGCGCCCCGAGGCAGTGGTGCGTGCCGTACCCGAAGGACAGGTGCTCCTTGCTCGCCCGGAGCAGGTCGAACTCGTCGGCGTCGGCGCCGTGCAGCCCGGGGTCCCGGTTGGCGGCGGCGTAGGAGGCGAGGATGGCGTCGCCCGCCGCGATCCGCACGCCGCCGACCTCCAGATCCTGCACCGCGAAGCGCAGCGGCAGATGCGCCAGCGGCGCCTCGTAGCGCAGCGCCTCCTCGATCAGGTCGCTCCACGGCACCGCCCCGGTGCGCAGCCGCTCGCGCTCGGTGGGCCGGGTGAGCAGCGCGTGCATGGCCTGGTCGAGCAGGTTGACGGTGGTCTCGTGGCCCGCGCCGATCACCAGCAGCAGGGTGTCGAGCAGCTCCTGCTCGTTCAGCCTGCCGCCGTCCTCGTCGTCCCGGTAGGTGATGAGCAGGCTGGTCATGTCGTCGCCGGGGTGCGCGCGCCGGATCTCCACCAGCTCGGTGAGCAGCCGGTACATCTCCGCGTAGTTGGCCTGCGCGGCCTCCGGCGCGAGCGAGGTGTCGAAGAACCTGTCGACGCACTCCCGCAGCCCGGCGTGCAGCTGCTCCGGCACCCCCATCAGGGTGCTGATCACCCGGATCGGGAGCGGGTAGGCATACCCCTCGCGCAGGTCGACGACGCCGCCCGCGGCGGCAAGCCCGTCCAGCAGCTCATCGGCGATGGCCTGGATCCGCGGCCGCAGCGCGGCGGTGCGGCGGTGCGTGAAGGCGGGCGCCACCAGCTTGCGCAGCCGGGTGTGCTCCTTGCCGTAGGCGGAGAGCATGTTGGTCACCGCGACCCACGGCATCAGCGGCCAGTCCGCCGCGATCTCCCCCGCGATGAACGGGGGCCAGTGCTGCCTGGCGTCCTTGGAGACCCGCGCGTCGACGAGCAGGCTCTTGAGCAGCGCCGCGTCGGTGACCGACCAGGCATGGACGCCGCCGGGCAGCTCGACCCGGACCACCGGGCCGAGCGCGCGGATCCGCGCGATCTCCCCCTGCACGTCGGCGCCGGTCGGGTCGAGGACGAGGGGTGGCTGCTGTGCCATGGCGGGCTCCTCAGAAACTCTGCAGCGGCGGGGAGGGCGGGAAGGTCACCGGCAGCGCGACCAGGGCGCGGTGGAACGGCCCCGGCCGCCACGCGAGTTCGTCGGCGGGCACCCCGAGCGCCAGCTCGGGCAGCGCGTCGAGCAGCAGGTCGATGGCGTCCTGCACGATCAGGTAGGCCACCGATCGGGCCGGGCAGGCGTGCGGGCCCGCGCTCCACGCCAGGTGCGAGCGGTTGTCGGTGTAGCGGCCCGCGTCGATGGCCGGGTCGTTGTTGGAGCCCGCCATGCTGATCAGCACCGGCTGGTTGGCGGGCAGCCAGACGTCGTCGATCAGGATCGGCTGCCGCGGGTAGGTCATGCAGAAGTTGGCCAGCGGCGGGTCGGTGAAGAGCACCTCGTCCAGTGCGTCCCTGGTGGAGAGGCTGCCGCCGAGCATCTTGCCGCCGAACCGCTCGTCGGTGAGCATGAGCCGCACCGTGTTCACGATCAGGTTCATCATCGGCTCGATGCCCGCGCCGTAGAGCGTGACCAGCTGCTGGATCGCCTCGTTGTCGTCGAAACCGGCCGTGTGGTGCACGATCCGGGAGGCCAGGTCGGGGCCGGGTTCGCGGCGCTTGAGCAGGATGAGCTCGTGCAGCCCCGCGGTGAACATCGCCGCGCCCTTCTCGGCGTGCTCGACCTCGAAGACCAGCGCCATGCCCTCGGCGATGCTCTGCCCGATGTCCGGCGGGCAGCCGACCAGCTCGTTGACCACGGCGAAGATCAGCGGGAAGGCGTACTGGCCGACCAGGTCGGCCGAGCCGGTCTCGCAGAAGCCGTTGATCAGCGGGGTGGCGATCCGCTCGACCGCGCGCTGGGCCGCGTGCATGTCCACCTCGGCGAGCGCGGCGACGCTGGCGGCCCGGTACCTGGCGTGCTCGGCGCCCGCGCTGCGCAGCGCGTTCGGCCGCCACTCCAGCATGGGCAGCACCGGGCAGTCACTGGGGGCGTCGCGCTGCCACATGCGCGGGTCGGCCGGGAAGTGGTCCGGGTCGTTGAGGATCCGGACCGCGGTGCGGTACCCGATCACCAGGGTGGCGGCGACGCCGGGGGCGAGCTCCACCGGCACCAGCGAGCCGAACCGCCTGCGCATCTCCTGGTAGGCGTGGTGCGGGTCGGCGGCGAACTCCTCGGACCAGAGCGGATACCGCGGGCCCTCGGTGTCGAACGGTGATCCGTGCGGAACGGGGCACCCGGGTGCGCTCATTGCTGAAACTCCAGACGGTGGAACAGGAACTCGACGAGGGTGATCAGCGAGCGCAGACAGGCGCCGCGGTCCCGGGCGTCGAGGTGGACCAGCGGCGTGCTCGGCGCCAGGTCGAGCGCGTCGCGGACCTCCTCCAGCGGATAACTGCGCGCCCCGTCGAACTCGTTGATCCCCACCGCGTACGGCACCCCGCGCTCCTCCAGCACCGAGAGCACCTCGTCGGCCTTGTCGATCCGCCGCGTGTCGATCAGCACCAGCGCACCCAGCGCGCCCCGCGCCAGCTCTTCCCACAGGGGGACGAACCGCTGCTGCCCTGGGGTGCCGAACAGGTACAGCGCCAACTGCGGGTTGAGCGTGATCCGCCCGAAGTCCATCGCGACCGTGGTGGAGGTCTTGCCGGGCAGCCCCGCCATGTCGTCGACCCCGACGCTGGCCTCGGTGATGGTCTCCTCGGTCCGCAGTGGCCGGATCTCGGAGATGCTGTTGACGAACGTGGTCTTACCGACCCCGAAATTCCCCGCCACCAGCAATTTCACCGACCGCGTCACCGTCTCCGGCACATAGTCGACCGACCGGTCAGGCCGGGAGAGCACGGAGCCCATTGAGCACCTCCTCGAGCAGGGCGATATCCGGGACCGCCTCCAGCGGCCGCGGACTGGACAGGTGCTCACTGTCGAGCAGGTCCGAGACCACGATCTTCACCACCGACGGTGGCATGTCCAGGTACGCCGCGACCTCGGCGATCGACAGTGAACCCTTGGTACTGCAGAGGGAGAGGACGCGGCGGGCGTCCGGCGCCAGCCCGATGGGCGGCTCGGTGCCTGCCACGATCAGCGTCACCAGGTCGAGCAGCCGGGTGGCGCGGGTGCGCCCCCCGGTGCGGACGTAGGCGCGGACCAGGTCGGGGTCGCGGCCGCTCACCGCAGCCCGCCGTCGTCTCTCCGCCGGGGCGCGCTGGCCAGCTCGTGCCCGACCCGAGCGGCGAGCTCGTTCATCCGATGCGCCACCAACCCCACATCGAGATCCGCGGTCGTGGCCACACCCAGCAGCGCGCCCTCGCCCGCCGCGGTGATCATGATCATGCCCTCGTCGTACTCGGTCATGTTCTGCCGCACCGCGTTACCGCTGGAGCCGCAGAACTCACCGAGCGCCTTGCCCAGCGACCGCAACCCCGACGCCGCCGCGGCGAACCGCTCGGCATCGTCCTTGGAAATCCCCGCGCTGTGCGCGATACGCAACCCGTCATCGGACAGCAGCACCGCGAACCGGACCCCGGGCACCTCGAGATCCTCGAGAAGCCACCCCAGTTTGTTGCTGCTGTCGGTCACGCTCGGTGTGCCCATCAGGATGTCGTCCCTTCCGTCTGTTCGGATGCGGCGGCACGGCCGCTCTTGGAACCGGACTGCCACGCCGCCGCGATATCCGGCCGCGCCAACCCGGGATCGGTCCGCGGACCGCTCGTCTTCACCATGGCGGCGACCGCCGCCCGGCGCCTGCGCCGGGGCAGCCCGCCCCCGGCGAACTCGCGCACCTCGGCGTCCTGCTCGGAGCCCGCCTGCGACGGGGCGGGTTCGGCGTTCGGCACCGCGGCCACCACCGGCTCGGCGCGCACCGTGGCGACCGGCTGCGGTGCGGCCGCCTGCTGCGCGCCGAAGCGCTCCGCGGTCCGGCGCGCGCTCGGCGCGGCCGGAATCTCCAGGGGTTCGGGGGCGGGCTCGGCGGCGGGCGGCGGGGTGATCAGCAGCGTCTCCGGGATGTAGACCATGGCCCGCATACCGCCGTACGCATTCGGCCCATCGATATACACCGTGAACCCATACCGACGC
The DNA here is from genome assembly GCF_042667085.1 of Nocardia sp. NPDC057353. NCBI lineage: Bacteria > Bacillati > Actinomycetota > Actinomycetes > Mycobacteriales > Nocardiaceae > Nocardia > Nocardia sp. NPDC057353. Next base: position 56,279 of record NZ_JBHVAK010000021.1, on the reverse strand, counting down.
GCCAACGCCGCGATACCCGGGAAACCCACCTTCGGCGACGGCCCCAACTGATGGATATCCACCGACCGCTCCCCCGCCAGAACCTGACGCGCCTCCTCCATCTGCTCGGAATTCATCCGAACACCCGCATCATCGACGATCACGGTCACCCCGTGATGCCCCTCCTGAAACCCCACATCCACATACGACGTCGGCGGCGAATACCGCAACGCGTTGTCCAACAACGTCGCAAGGGTATGCACCAACGGCTCCACCGCCCGCGAGATCACCATGCGATCCAACTGATTCGACCGCACCCGCAGATAATCCCGAACACGACCCGTGGCCCCACCCACCACATCGGTCAACGACTGCGACGGCCACCGCCGACCCGGCAACCCACCACACACGATCACATACGACTGCGCCTGCCTGATCATCTGCTGCACCGAATGATCGATCCGCGTCAACGTCGCATACACCTCGTCGTCGCGATGCTCCCGCAACGCCGCCGACACCACCTGGCTCACATCCGCACCCAGGCTCACCACCGACGTCCCGAACGACCGCACGGCACCACTGGTGGCGTCCCGCGCCGAACCACCGACCCGCTCCCGCACCGCCTCCTCGGCGGCTTGGACGGCGATCCGGGTCTTCTCCTCGGTGTCCCGGATGGTCTGCTCCCGCGTTTCGGACTGCAGCATCCGCAGCTCGTCGGCATACCGCTCCGCGGTCCACCGCAAACCTTGCGCGAACCGCGAGTTCTCGGTGCCGGGAGCGACTTCCGGGAGCGGGGCGGGTTCGTGCCTGCGCACCGAGGCGGCCACCGCGGGCAGGGTGTTCGCGGCGAGCCGCTCCAGGGCTTCTTCGTGCTGGCGCTGCTCGGCGACGAGCGCGTCGATACGAGACTGCTTGCGGCGCACGACCTGCACCGCGTAGATCGTGGAAACCGTGACCAGCACGACGGTCACGATCCAGGGAAGCACCACGGCAAAATCTGAACTCATCAGTTCTCTCGTGTTGAGGGACTCGAGGACCGGGGGGATCGGGGCGCCCGGCGAGCCGTGCAATACCCCTGCTGCCGAACGTCTTTGACCGACTACGGCCTGCCACACCGATCCCGGCGATCGGCACACAGTAGCAGTATCACGAAGAAGTCTCGATTCGCGAGATGGCGAACAATTGCGGTCTCCGGAAGGGTTAACAGTGCGCAAAATAATCACGACCGAAGGATTCCGTCCGGTAGCGTTGATCCTTTACCGCCGGGTTAAATGCAGGTAGCCGATCACGTTGCCCAGCAACCCGTTTCGCTGTATCAGACAGTAACCGGCGAACCATGACTCGTCATATGCGGAAATCGCCACGGAAGGCATTGCGGAGCGAACCGAACAATTGTTTATTGTTCCGCTGATCACCTTTAAACCGACCGGTTGCCCTTATTCTCTCCGCACCCATCCGCGTGCCGGAGCGGTTCCGAAGGTGAATCGACAGACGCTGTTCGAACGAAAGGTGATCGATGGGCACCGGCAAGCACAGGGCACCCGCCCCGGCTCGGAGGCGGATGGGCTACGCGGTGGCGGCGGGGGCGGTTCCGGTGGCGCTGTCGCTGGTGGCGACCGGGACGGCGCACGCCGAGCCGGACCGGCAGGTCGCGGCGAGCCACGCCGGGGCGGCGCCGGTCGCCGACGCGGTGGCACCCGCGGGCGGTGAGCAGCCGCAGTCCGTCGAGGTGCCGAACGTGCACCCCTACTACGGGGTGCGCTATCCGGACGAGGTGCTGAGCTCGCTGCAGGGCGCCCGCGCGCTGCCCGACTACGGCTACCTCTCCCCGATCGAGAACCTGCACGGCCCGGCCCCCGCGCAGCCCGTCCCGCCGATCACCCCGCCGCCCGGTGTGCTGCGCTTCGGCGACGTCCAGGTGGAGTCCCCGGAGTGGCTGCCGCGCGAACAGGCCATCCAGATCAACGACGCCGCCGCGAGCCAGGAGGCCGGGCTCGCCACCTTCTTCGACTCGGTGGGGATGGAGCGCACCCGCTCCGACCGGGTCGCGAGCCAGACCGTCGGCTCGGCCGCCGTCGGCGCGGCCGCGGGCGCCGCCTTCGCCGCACCGTTCGGTGTGGTCGGCGCGGCGGCGGGCGGGACGATCGGCGCCCTGGTCGGGGTGCCGTTCATGCCCATCGGGCTGGCCGCCGTCCCGCTCGGCGCCGCCTACGGCGCCGGGCTCATGGTGGCGCCGCTCGCCGCGATCGGCGCGGGGCTCGGCGCCGGGGTCGGGGTGGTGCAGGGGCTGGCCGCGCCGCCGCAGGCGCTCGGGCCCGCCCCGGAGGCCGTCCAGGGCTGAACTCCGCTTTCGCGCGCCGTCACCCGGAGCCTCGGGTGGCGGCGCGTTCTCAGTGCCGCTGGAAGTCGGGGAGCCGCCAGCTCCCGTCGAAGGCGCCAGCCTGCGGGCCGTAGATGCGGAAGTAGCTGAACCAGCCGCGGCCGGGGACGGTGGCGATCCAGCGCTCGGCGCCCTCGGGCGGGGGCTGCGGGCCGAAGAACAGGGTGATCGGTTCGGTGCCGGTCTGCGCGGGCAGCTCGAAGAGCGAGCGGACCGCCGCCCGCTGCTGCGCGGTCGCGATCTGCGAGCGGGTGCCCGCGTCGTAGCCGGTGATGGACCAGAACAGCCCGGCCGGGACGGGGCCAGGCACGGTGAGCGTGTAGTAGCCGCCGCCGTCGAGGAAGGCGCCGGTGCCGTCGCGCAGCCCGAGCCAGTACAGCGACCCCGCGCCCGGTTCGCGGCGGAACATGGCGGGCGAGGCGACGATCGCCTGGCCGAACCAGCGCTCGCGGGCCTCCAGGTCCGGGCCTGCCGGGGTGCGGAAGTCGCCGTTCTCCGCGACCAGCCCGACCCACTCCCACTGCCGGTCCGGCCAGGCGATCCGGTCGGGGCGGTTGCTCGCGAAGGCCGAGACCAGCAGCTGGTCGCGCCCGGTGCGCGCGGCGGCGGTCAGGATCTCGCGCATGCGGTCGTCCGGCGCGAAGGGTTTCCCGCGCTCGATGCCGAGCGCGGCGAGCAGCCCGTACGGGTGGTCGAGGGCGGGGTCGGCCGGTTCCCCGTCGACCGCGGCGTGCAGCCGCTCCCAGAAGCCGAGGTTGTCCTCCCAGCGCAGCGGGGTGCTGTCGAAGTCGCGGTCGGTCACGTCGACGAAGTTCGCGAGCTCCGGCTCGGCGTCGTCGGCGAACCGGTGGATGCGGACATCCCGCAGCGCGCGCATGGCCGCGGCCGCGTCGCCGTCCATCGGCAGCGCGCGGATCGCGACCAGCACCGTGTTCGTGCGCGCGCGGCCGACGTGGTAGCCGGGCGGCACCGAACCCGCGTGGTCCGGCGGCAGGATCAGGTGCTTCCCGCCGTGCCCCTGGTCCGGCCCCGGCAGCCCCATGTCCAGCACCCAGCGCTGGTGGTGGTCGTCGACCAGCCCCACGAACGGCCCCGGCGGCAGCTCCACCACCATCGGGCCGTCGGTGAGGTCGAAGAGCATCGAGCCGTAGGGGGTGTCGGAGTTCAGCGTGAAGCCGAGGTGCCGCGGGCCCGCGGTGAGCACGATCATGTCCTCGCTGGTGCGGATGCCCATGTCGGCATTGCCCGCGAGCATGCCCTCGGTGGAGACCGTCGGGTACCAGGCGCGGTAGGCGAGCACGGCGCGGGCCAGGTCGGCGTCGTCGGCCGCCCGGCCCGCCGCGCCGGGCGCGGGGAATCCCCGGTCGAATCGGTACCCGGCTCGCACGGTTCCGGTCACGGCGGCTCTCCTCACCGGCCCGCCCCGGTGACGCGCCCGATCCCGAGGCTCCCCCCGCCGGTTCGCATGCGCCTCACCCGAATCGGGTGAATTCCGGCTGTAACACCGCACCCCGCGATCCCGACAGTGAACATGAGTGTTCGCAAACGCCGCACTCACCGCAGCGCGCTATCCCGGTCCTGAGACAACGCCTGTCGCACAACCGGATTCGCGGGGGAACGAGGCAGCAGCCTCGACGAAGGAGATCCATCATGAAGCACACGCTCGCGGGCGCGGCCGCGCTCGTCCTGAGCGCCGTCGCGCTCGCCGCCCCGTCCGCCTCGGCCGCCGTCACCGGCATCGCCGTCGCGCCCGGGCTCACCCTCGGCACGCACGACTACGGCACCGGCTGCTCCTACACCGTCACCGCGACGGTCGACGACGACACCCAGCGGGTCTACTTCTTCGAGGAGGGCCAGGGCCCGACCGGCTTCGCCGACGCCGCGCCGGTCGACGGCACCGCCACCGTCACCTGGACCCCGTCCAGGACCGCCACCACCTACATCTACGCCGTCCAGCCCGGGTGGAGTGAGATCCTCCGCTACCCGGTCGACATCGGCACCGGCATCAACCTCGGCTCCGCCTGCGTAGCGCCCTAGAGGCAAGTTCGATGCCGGGTCGCCGGCGCTGGATCCCGCGGGGCGGCAGTTGATGGTCGAGTCGTTCGGGGAGACGCCGGCCGCATTCTTCGGCAAAGCGAACGAGGTCCGGTGGACATTCCGCCGAATTGCACGATGATCTTGCCGGGAATTAACTGTTCTGAGTGGATATTCAATAGCAGATAAAAACATTCCTCGCATGTTGAATCGGCAATTCTGATTCACAGGAAGAAGCGAACGGGCTATATTTCAAACACCCGATTCACGGGGTTCGACATCCAGTCGTTCCATTGCTAGAAATTCCTGGAGATTGCCATGAGATCCACCTCCCTGCTGCGCGCCGGCCTCATCGCGCCGGTCGCCGTCGCCACCGTCTTCTGTCTGGCGGCGCCCGCGAGCGCCAACCCCGTCAGCGTGAACTGGAGCTGCCGGGGCACCGTCTTCGGCATCGGCCAGACCTCGACCATGACCACGTCGGTGACCGGCACCGCGCCGGGTTCGGCGGCGTCGGGCTCCGCGGTGGCCATCACCATCACGCCGGGCGCCTCGTCGGTGCCGAGCTCGGCCTCCGGGTTCACCGTGAACAACATCTCGAACCTGAAGATGACCATCCCGACGCCCGCGAACTCGACCCTGGTCTCGGCCTCCGCCTCCGGCGGCACGGTGGCGGGCACCGTCGCCACCACCGGCGGGAACGTCGTGCTGACCGTGCCGGGGCCGATCCCGGGCGGCTCCAGCTTCACCCCGCCCGCGGTGACCATCAACGTCACCGCAGGCACCCCCGGCACGCCCATCACCAGCAAGTACGCGGGCACCAGCCACGCCAGCCCCGGCATGACCATGACGACCAACGTCGCCTTCGTCGGCAACGTCGCCACGGCGTGCTTCCCGAACCCGTCACCGACCCTCACCACCACGTCGGTCACCTGATTCCCGGCACCCCGGTCCGGGCTGCCCAGCAGCCCGGACCGGGCAGATCAGCCCCCGACAGCGCCTGCCCCGCTTGGTTTTTGACACGTGACGGCCACTTTGTCCGTATTCGGCGTCGCATCGGTCACCGTGTCGTACAGTGCATGTCCGGCGCCGCCACGGCCGCTTCGACGGCCGGTGCGGTGCCCGCTTTCGTGATGTTCGTCAGCCCGCTGTCCGGCCTGCCGACCAAACGATCGACAGGAGTCCCCATGCCTACGTCGAACGCCCGGCCCCGGTCCCTGCCGCACGCGGGGAAGGCGACGACCGGTACCCGCGATTCCGCCAAGCCGCTGTGCCCGAGAACCACCCAGCCCGCCCGGATCTCGGCCGAGCTGAAGCGGGCCCTGGAGTTCTACCACGGCACCGCCGAGGACCTGATCCGGGAATTCATCCGGGTGCTCGGCGTGAACGAGACCGATCGGCGGGCGCTGGAGATCGTCCTGCTGGAGAACGACAAGGCGACGACACCCGGATTGCTGGCGGAGCGGCTCGGCCTCACCGCCGCCGGGGTGACCATCATGCTGAACCGGCTGGAGAAGCAGGGCTATATCGCCCGCACCCTGCATCCGACCGACCGGCGCCGGGTCATCGTGATGGCCACCGAGCTCGCGGCCCACCGCGTGCAGGAGCTCGTCGTCCCGATGATCGTCGAGAGCTACAAGATGCTGTTGAACTCGTACGATTCCGGCGAACTCGACACCATCGCCGATTTCCTGACCCGAGCGGGCGAACTCCAACAAATTCACCGGCAGCGGCTGCGGGACGTCGATCCCTACGCGCGCCCCTGAATCGTCGGCTGCGATCCGGCAGAACCGATCCCCGACGGCCGGTAATTCTGCAATGAGAAAGCAGCGGTCGAATGCACACCATCGACGACGGCGGACATCGATTCCGACGGCAGGTGCCGGGAGTATTGATCGGGGCACTGATCGCCGCGATCGGAATAACGCTCGTGTCCGAGCCGGAAGCAGGCCCACCGGTGCGCGCCGACGATTCGAGCGAACTCGTCGCCTCGGCCTTCGAGCGCACCGCCGTGCGAACCCGGACCACCGTGGAGTCCACGATCCCGCCCGCGAGCGACCCGGGCAGTGTCGTCCCGCCGGGCGACATCGCAGGCGCCGACACCGCCCAGCCCTCCGCCGACCCCGGAACCCAGGCACCGGTTCCGCCGGACCCGCCGCCCGCGATCCCGGCAGAGCCGTCGGCGAGCGCCGGCTTCTCGGCCACCGCCAGCTTCTCGCTCGAGGCCACGTTCAGCGCGCAGGTCACGATCACGTCGACCTCGGTGCCCCCGGAAACCACGACTCCGCCATCGACCACGACGACGACGGCGCCCCCACACACGTCGACTACTTCGACCACACCGAGCGTGGTCACCACACCCGCGTCGCCGACGAGTTCCAGGACACCGACCAGTGCGCAGGAAGAATCGCCGGAGACGCCGGAAAGAGAACAGGGCCGGTATGAATACCGGCCCTGACCTGCGGAAAATGAGTGGAGCTAAGGGGACTCGAACCCCTGACCCCCACACTGCCAGTGTGGTGCGCTACCAGCTGCGCCATAGCCCCGAGATGGTGTGCCTCCGGGCTTCCCCGGCTGCCTGAACGAAGTTACACCACCCGCGCCACCACGGCCAAATCGCCCCCTGACCTGCGCAGTTACCGCGTCAGTTCCACCACCCATTCCGCATTGTTCACGTCGACATCGTTCCCGTCGGCGATCACCGTCGGCGTGCCGACCTTGTCGGAGATGGCGCGCAGCGCCTCCAGGTTGGCGGCGGCGGCGGTGCGGGCGGCCTCGGTCTGCGCGCCGGTGGCGACGCACTGGACCGCGGTGCCGGGGGCACCGGCTTCGCGGGCGATGGCGGCGAGCTCGTCCGCGGTGTGGTCGCTGTCGGCGCTCTCCTCGGGCTGCTCGGCGAGGAACAGCGCGTCGTGGAAGCGGGCGTAGGCGACGGCCTCGCCGCTCTCGGCGACGCAGCGCAGGGCGCCCGCGGCGCGGGAGGAGTAGTCGCCGGAGGCGCTGCGGGAGTCGAGGAAGTTCACCAGGTGGTAGCGCACGGCGAGCGCGCCCTCGTCGACGCGCTGCGCGATCTCTTGGCCGTAGACGCGTTCCAGGACGCCGCAGGCGGGGCAGATGGGGTCCTCGTAGATGTCGACGGTGGCGCGGGCGTCCGGCTTGCCGAGGCGGATGGCATTGCCGTCGATGGCGACCTGGACCGCGGCGTCGCGCACCGAGCCGTAGCCGTCGTTGCGGGTGACGGCGTCCTCGCCGCCGGAGGACCAGCGGTAGGCGGCGAAGACGATGACGCCGATGATCACGACGGCGAGCGCGCCGAGCGCGTACGTGGTGGTGCTGGACATCGGGCGCGGGGTGTAGCCTGCGGACGGTTTGCTCACGGCCTCCACTCTGCCGTATCCGGGCTACCGCGCGCCGCCGTGGCCCCTGAGCTCCTCCGATCCGGCGCGGGGTGGCGGCGCGGCGTCAGCGCCGGAGACCGGGGACGCGGCGGTCTCGGTGCCGGGCGGCATGGGCGCGATGCCCAGCTCTGCGCTCTCGTCCCCCGCGGGGTGGCTCGAAGAGCCTGCCTCCCGGCGCAGTGGCTCGGGGACAAGGAGCCAGAAGACCGCGGCGACGGCGAGCAGCGCGCCGGTGACGGCGAGTCCGACGCCGTAGGAGAGCTGCTGAGCGAGGAAGCCGACCAGGATCGGGCCGAGCACGGTGCCGAGGTCGGCGGACATCTGGAACCCGGCGAGCACCGGGCCGCCGCGCGCCTTGGGGCCGATGATGTCGGCGACCGATGCCTGCAGCGCGGGGCTGAACATGCCGGAGCCGATTCCGGCGACGAAGCTCGTGACCAGCAGCAGCGGGACGGTGTCGGCGAGCGCGAGCCCGCCGGTGCCCGCGGCGCAGATGACCGAGCCGAGGATGAGGAAGGGTTTGCGGCCGAACCGGTCGGAGAGCCTGCCGCTGGCGAAGAGCACGACGGCATTGCCCGCGGCGAAGACGGTGAGCGCGATCCCGGCCATGGCGGGCTGCTGGCCGAGCACCTCGACCACGAGCAGCGGGACCAGCGCCATGCGGACGCCGAAGACGGCGGCGCCGTTGCAGAAGTTGGACCAGAGCACGGCGCGGTACTCGGGGCGGCGCCAGCCGTCGGCGAAGCTCATGGTGCGGTGGTGGCCCGCGTCCACCGGGTTCACCAGGGTGGAGTTGCGCAGCGCCAGGTACACGACGGCGGTGGTGATGAGCAGGGCGATCATGTAGAGCACGAAGGGGGCGCGCAGGCCGAGGCCTGCGAAGAGCCCGCCGATCAGCGGGCCGCCGAGCGAGCCGACCAGGAAGCTCGTCGAGTACAGCCCGGAGACCCGGCCGCGGGCGCCGGGCGGCGACATCCGGATCACCAGCGCCAGCGAGGAGACGGTGAACATGGTGGAGCCGATGCCGCCGAGCGAGCGCAGCACCAGCAGCTGCCAGTAGCTCTGCGCGAGCGCGCTGGCGCCGGTGGAGAGCGCGACCACGAGCAGCCCGCCCAGGTAGACCGGCCGCTCCCCCAGCCGCTGCACCAGCCGCCCGCTCATCGGGGCGAAGAGCAGCCGCATCAGGGCGAAGGCGCTCACGATCGCCGAGGCCGCCGCCACGCCGACGCCGAAGCCGCGGGCGAACTGCGGCAGCACCGGCGCCACCAGCCCGAAGCCGATGGCGATCACGAACGACCCCGCGATCAGGACCCAGATCTCGCCGGGTAGCCGGTCCGGTCTAGCCACCGGACAGCGCCCGGCCCACCATCTCCTCGGCCGCCGCCTGGACCTGCGCGAGGTGCTCGGCGCCGTGGAAGGACTCGGCGTAGATCTTGTACTTGTCCTCGGTGCCGGACGGCCGCGCGGCGAACCAGGCGTTCTCCGTGCTGACCTTCACCCCGCCGAGCGCGGCGCCGTTGCCCTTGGCGCTGGTCAGCACCTCGGTCACGGCCTCGCCCGCGATCTCCCGCTCAGTGATCATGTCCGGTGTCAACCGCTTCAACCGGGCTTTCTGTTCCGCGGTGGCCGCGGCGTCGATCCTGGCGTAGGCCGGGGCGCCGTAGCGCTTCTCCAGCTCGGTGTACCGGGTGGACGGGGTCTGGCCGGTGACGGCGGCGATCTCGGCGGCGAGCAGCGCCAGGATGATGCCGTCCTTGTCGGTGGTCCAGACGGTGCCGTCGGTGCGCAGGAAGGAGGCGCCCGCGCTCTCCTCGCCGCCGAAGGCGAGGCTGCCGCTGAAGAGGCCGGGCACGAACCACTTGAAGCCGACCGGCACCTCGTAGATGTCGCGGCCGAGCACCCCGACCACCCGGTCGATCATGGACGAGCTCACCGCGGTCTTGCCGATCTTGGAGAGCGCGTCCCAGCCGCGCCGGTTCGCCACCAGGTACTCGATGGCGACGGCGAGGAAGTGGTTCGGGTTCAGCAGCCCGCCGTCCGGGGTGACGATGCCGTGCCGGTCGGCGTCGGCGTCGTTGCCGGTGGAGATGTCGTAGTCGTCCTTGATGGAGACCAGGTTCGCCATGGCGTAGCGGGAGGACGGGTCCATCCGGATCTTGCCGTCGCTGTCCAGCGGCATGAAGCGCCAGGTCGGGTCGACCAGCGGGTTCACCACCTCGAGTTCGAGGTCGTAGCGCTGGCCGATCTCCTCCCAGTAGTCGACGCTGGCGCCGCCCATGGGGTCGGCGCCGAGCCGGATGCCCGCGCCGCGGATGGCGTCCAGGTTGGAGACCGAGGGCAGGTCGGCGACGTAGTGCTCCAGGTAGTCGTAGCGCTCGGCCGCGGCCAGCGCGGTGGTGAACGTGGCGCGCCTGACCCCGGTGAGGCCGGCGCGCAGCAGCTCGTTGGCGCGCTCGGCGATGGCGTCGGTGGCGGTGGTGTCGGCGGGGCCGCCGTGCGGCGGGTTGTACTTGAAGCCGCCGTCGCGGGGCGGGTTGTGCGAGGGGGTGACCACGATGCCGTCGGCCTGGTGCTTGGGGTTGCCGCGGTTGTGCCGGAGCACGGCGTGGCTCAGCGCGGGGGTCGGGGTGTAGCGGTCGCGGGCGTCGATCGCCACCGCGACGTCGTTGCCCGCGAGCACCTCGAGCGCGGTGGTCCAGGCGGGCTCGGAGAGCGCGTGGGTGTCCCGGGCCAGGTAGACCGGGCCGGTGATGCCGCGGGTGGCGCGGTACTCGACGATCGCCTGGGTGACGGCGAGGATGTGCGCCTCGTTGAAGGCGGCGTCCAGGCTGGAGCCGCGGTGCCCCGAGGTGCCGAAGACCACCCGCTGGGCCGGGTCCTCCGGGTCCGGCACCCGGCTGTAGTAGGCCGTCACCAGGTGCGGGATGTCCTCGAGGTCGCTCACGCGGGCCGGGCGGCCTGCTCGGTCGTGCGCCATGGTCGGGGCTCCCTTTCGTGTCGGCTGCGCCAGGCTCGTCATCGGGATCACGAGCGCACCCGGCCGCGTGTGGCCGCGTTCGCGGAGGTCATACCCGCGCTCCCTTCCCCGTACCGCCCCCTCGTCTCCCGGCGGCTCCCGATCCGAGCAGTCTACGAAGCGCGGGCGCGCAGCGGGAAAACCGCGTGCGGGCAGCCGCGGATCCAGCGGCGTCGTGGCGTCGGGAGAGCACCGCCCGATGCTATCGGCACGGTCCGACACGACCCCGGCCCCGAGAACCGCACGGTTGGTTCTACCAGCGGAAACAAGCCTGAGGGCGGAACGATCCCCCCGTGTTGACATCCCTCGGGCGCCCCCGTACGAATGCCTGGAGTCCGGCCGAGAAGTTCACGATCATTCCGTTCTATCCCGAGTCTGGAGAAACGATGGCGGTACAGCGGGCAGTCTTCCGAGCGCGATGCGCGGCAGCGCGATTCGTCGGCAGGCAGCGCGGCCCCGACGGAAGGCGCACGGCCCGCGCGGGACTCGTCGGCATCGCCGCGCTGCTCTTCGCCGCCGGGACCGGGCTCGGCGCCGGTCCCGCGGCGGCGGGGCCGATCTACCCGGCGCCGGACCCGGACGCCTTCTACGCCGCCCCCGCCGACGTCGCCCGCTACAACGTCGGCGACGTCATGCGCAGCAGGCAGGTGCCCGCGCCGAACTACCCGGGCGCGACCGCGTGGCAGCTGCTCTTCCGCACCGCCGACTCGCAGGGCGGGCCGATCGGCGCGGTGACGACGGTGCTGCTCCCGCCCGGCGGCGGCGCGAACCGGCCGGTCGTCTCCTACCAGCCGTTCGTCAACGCGCTCGGAACGCGCTGCGCCCCTTCGCACGCGCTCTTCGACGGCGGGCTGCGCGAGGGGCCGGTGCTGAACCTGCTGCTCGGCCGCGGCTGGGCGGTCGCGGTGCCGGACCACCTCGGCCCGAACAGCGCCTACGGCGCGGCCCGGCTCGGCGGGCGGATCGCCCTGGACGGGCTGCGCGCGGTGCAGCGGTTCGCGCCGGTCGGGCTCGGCGGCAGCCCGATGGCGCTGGCGGGGTACTCCGGCGGCGGGATGGCGACCGGCTTCGCGGGGGCGCTCGCCCCGGAGTACGCGCCGGAGCTGCCGCTGGTCGGGGTGGCCCAGGGCGGGGTGCCGATGAACATCGGCAAGCTGGCGCTCGACCTCGGCATGCAGCCGAATCCGCTGTTCGGGTTGGGTTTCGCGGCCGCCATGGGGCTGGAGCGGGAGTACCCGGGGCAGCTGCCGATGGAGGGCATCCTGAAGCCCGCGGGCGCCGACCTGCGCAACAGGATCGCGAATGCCTGCACCGACGAGATCATCGCGGCGGGCGCGAACCGCAGCCTGCCCGACGTCTTCTCCGGCCCGCTCGACGCCGACCCGGACACCGTGCGGATCCTGCACGAGAACAGCCTGGAGACCTTCCCCGGCGTGCCGCGGGTGCCGACCTACATCTGGCACGGCACCAACGACGCCGTCTCGCCGCAGCTGGTGCGCGAGGTCGCGGGCCGCTACTGCGGGTCGGGCACCACGGTGCAGCTGGACATGCTGCCCGGCACCGACCACGGCACCGCCATCCCGGAGGGCAGCGCGCGCGCCTTCGACTTCCTGGCCGACCGCTTCGCCGGAGCACCCGCGCCCGCCAACTGCTGACGCCGACCACGAAGCCCCGGACCGGCCGGTCCGGGGCTTCGTCGCGTCGAACTCAGTGCGCGAGAACGGGTTCGCCCTCCGCGGGGGCCGGGACGGTGTTCGGCATGAGGACGCCGACGATCACCGCGCCCGCCGCGAAGATCGCGGTGGCCCACCAGAAGCTGGTGGTGTAGCTCTCGATCGCGGACTGCGCCACCGCCTCGGGGGTCATCGCGCGCCCGGCCAGGTAGTCCGTCGCCGCCGAGGCCGCGATGGTGCTGAGCAGCGCGGTGCCGATCGAGCCGCCGACCTGCTGGCTGGTGTTGATGGTGGCCGAGGCGACCCCGGCGTCGGCGTGCCCGACGCCGGAGGTGGCGCCCTGGAAGGCGACCGACATGGCGCCGCCGAGGCCGAGCCCCATGATCACCAGCGCGGGCAGGATGTCGGTGGCGTAGCTCGAATCGAGCCCGATCCGGGTGAGCAGCAGCATGCCGAGCGCGGCGATCGTGAAGCCGCCGCTGACCACGACCTTGGGCCCGACCCGCGGCAGCAGCACCGAGGGCGCGGTGGTGGAGGAGATCACCATGCCCGCGACCATCGGCAGGAAGGCGAGACCGGTGGTGATCGGGGTGTAGCCGAGGGTCAGCTGCAGGTAGTAGGTGAGGAAGAGGAAGATCGCGAACATCCCGATCCCCATCACGAAGACCGTGAGGTAGGAGGCGCCGCGGGTGCGGTCGAGCACGATCCGCAGCGGCAGCAGCGGGTGCGCGACCCTGGTCTGCAGCCACACGAAGAGCGCGAGCAGCACCGCGCCGCCCGCCAGGAAGGCGACCGTGAGCGGGTCGGACCAGCCCTCGGACTCGGCGTGCGAGAAGCCGTAGACGATGGCGAAGAGCGCGGCGGTCACGCTCAGCGTGCCGGGCAGATCGAGCCGCGGGCGCTCGGTGGTCACGTGCTTGGCGAGCAGCAGCACCGCGCCGACCAGCGCCACGGCGGCGAAGCCGAGGTTGACGAACATCACCCAGCGCCACGAGGCCCACTCGGTGAGCGCGCCGCCGAGCAGCAGCCCGATGGCGCCGCCGGTGCCCGCCACCGCGCCGAAGATGCCGAAGGCGCGGGCCCGCTCGGCGGGCTCGGTGAAGGTGACGGTGAGCAGCGAGAGCGCGGCGGGGGCGAGCAGCGCGCCGAAGACGCCCTGCCCGACGCGCGCGGCGACCAGCATCTCGAAGCTGGTGGCGGCGCCGCCGATGGCGGAGGCGACGGCGAAGCCGATGAGCCCGGTGATGAAGGCGGTGCGCCTGCCGAAGAGGTCGCTGAGCCTGCCGCCGAGCAGCAGCAGGCTGCCGAAGGCGAGCGCGTAGCCGGTGATCACCCACTGCCGATCGCCGTCACCGAAACCGAGGTCCGCCTGCGCCGCGGGCAGCGCGATGTTCACGACGGTGGCGTCGAGCACCACCATCAGCTGGGCGATGCCGATGACGGCGAGCACCCACCAGCGGACGGCGGCCGAGCCGCGCCTGCCGGTCTCCGCGGCGGCCGGAGCCGCGGATTCGATCGTGGTCGTCATTCTTCTCCCCTGGGGATCGGAGCGGAGTGGTAGATGTGGAGGTATCGCCTCCACTTACGTGGACACTATCACCATAACGGAGATGCCGCCTCCACTTAATCCCGCGCGTTGATAGAATGGGTTTGTGAGCCCCACCACGTCGACCTCTCCCAGCCATGCCCCCCGCCGCCTCCGCGCCGATGCCGTGCGCAATCAGGAGCGCATCGTCGCCGCCGCGCGCGAGCTCTTCGGTGAGCGCGGGCTGGAGATCTCGCTGGACGACGTGGCCGAGCGCGCCGGCGTCGGGGTCGGCACCGTCTACCGCCGCTTCGCGAGCAAGAAGGAGCTCATCGTCCAGGTCTTCGCCCAGCAGATGGACGAATTCGTGGCCGCCGCCGAGACCGCAGCGGCCAACCCCGATCCCTGGGCGGCGCTGGTCGAGTTCTTCGAGTACGCCTGCAGGCACCTCGCGGGCAGCCGCGGGCTCAGCGAGGTCATCCTGGAGCTCGACGACCAGATCGAGCGCTTCCACGCCATGCGCGAGCGCATGCAGCCCCCGCTGAACCGGCTCGTCGAGCGCGCCCGCGCCACCGGCGACCTGCACCCCGACGTGCAGCCCACCGACCTCTTCGCGCTGGTGCACATGATCGACGGCTTCGCCGAGTTCTGCCGCCCGGTCGCCCCGGAGACCTGGCGCCGCTACATGGCGGTGGCGCTCAACGGCGTACGCGGCGACGGCACGGCACGGCTCCCGCTCTGTGAACCGGCACTGACCGAGGAGCAGGTCGAGCAGGCCAAGGGCAAGAACTGCGCCCCGCAGCGCCGATAACTTCGGACTATCCGAGCGAATACCTGGCGACTTCCCACGCCCATCCCCTACTGTTGGACGCATGACCAACTCACCGTGGGTGAACTGGGCGGGCGATCAGCGCTGCCACCCCGCCGTCGTCGCGCACCCGCGGGACACCGCCGAGGTCGCCGCGCTGGTCACCGCCGCCGCCGCGCGCGGCCGGAACGTGCGGGTCGCGGGGGCGGGGCACTCCTTCACCGACGCCGTGCTCACCGACGGTGTGCTGCTCGACCTCTCGCGGATGAACCGGGTGCTGCACGTGGACCGCGCGGCCGGGCTGGCCCGGGTCCAGGCCGGGATCACGCTGCACGAGGCCAGCGCCGCGCTGCACACGCACGGCCTCGCCTTCCCCAACCTCGGCGACATCGACGTGCAGACCGTCGCGGGCGCCACCGCCACCGGCACGCACGGCACCGGCTCCCGGCTGCAGAACATCTCCGCCGCACTGCACTCCGTCGAGCTGGTGACCGCCGACGGCAGCGTGCTGGAGCTGAACGAGGAGACCGACCCGGACGGCTGGCGCGCGGCCAGGGTGAGCATCGGCGCGCTCGGCGTCGTCACCGCGGTGACATTGAAGCTGGTCCCCTCCTTCGTGCTCGCGGGCGTGGAGCGGCCGATTCCGCTGGAAGACGTGCTGGCCGAGTTGGATTCGCACGTGGACGGCAACGAGCACTTCGAGTTCTACATGTTCGGCCACAGCGCGCTGACCATGACCAAGCGCAACAACCGGACCGAGGCGGCCGAGCAGCCGCGCTCGCCCGCGGTGGACTGGCTGGACGGAATCCTGCTCTCCAACCACGTCTTCGACGCGCTCTGCCGGGTCGGCAGGCGGCGCCCCGCGCTGGTCCCGCTCATCCAGCGCACCGCAGCCAGGGCGGGCGGGCACCGGCGGAAGGTGGACCGCTCGTACCGGGTCTTCGCCACCCCGCGGCTGGTGCGCTTCACCGAGATGGAGTACGCGCTGCCGCGCGCGCACGGCGCGGCCGCCATCCGGGAGATCCGGGAGATCGCGCGGCGCTTCGACACCCCGATGCCGATCGAGGTGCGCTGGGTGGCGCCGGACGACGCCTTCCTCTCCCCCGCGGGCGGCAGGGAGACCTGCTACATCGCCGTGCACCAGTACCGGGACATGGAGTGGCGGCCGTACTTCCGCGCCTGCGAGGCGGTCTTCGCCCGCTACCAGGGCCGCCCGCACTGGGGGAAGCGGCACTTCCGCACCGCGGAGACGCTGCGCCCGCGCTACCCGGAGTGGGAGCGGTTCGCGGCGGTGCGCCGCAGGCTCGACCCGGAGGGGCTCTTCCGCAACGACTACCTGGACCGGGTGCTCGGCCCGGTCAACTGAGCAGGCCGCGCACCAGCTCGGGCACCGCGGTGCCGATGGGCTCGCGGATCACCTCGGCGGCGATCCGGTCGTAGGGGGTCGGCTCGGCATTGACGATCACCAGCTCGGCGCCCGCGTCGACGGCGACCGCGCAGAGCGAGGCGGCCGGCTCGACCTGCAGCGAGGAGCCGATGGCGAGGAAGAGCTCGCTGCGCTCGGCGATGGCGAGCGCGGCGGCGACCGTGCGCCGGTTCATCTGCTGGCCGAACATGATGGTCGCGGCCTTGAGCACGCCGCCGCAGCGCGGGCACGGCGGGTCCGGCTCGCCCGCCGCGACCCGCTCCAGCGCCGCGGCCATGGTGGTGGTGTACGGGCACTCGACGCACTCGACGCCGAACATGGTGCCGTGGATCTCCACCACCCGCTCCGGCGCCGAGCCCGCCTTCTGGTGCAGCCCGTCGACGTTCTGGGTGACGATGCCGATCTCCCTGCCCGCCCGCTCCAGCTCGACGAGCGCGCGGTGCGCGGCATTGGGCTCGGCGTGCCAGGCGGGGTTCTCCCGGCGGGCCTGCCAGGAGCGCACCCTGACCTCGGGGTCGCCGAGGTAGGCGTCGTAGGTGGTGAGCAGCTCGGCGATCGGGTTCTTCGTCCAGACGCCCTGCGGCCCGCGGAAGTCCGGGATGCCCGACCCGGTGGAGATACCGGCCCCGGTGAGGACGCCGATCCGGCGCGCCGTGCTCATGGTTTCCAGCCTATTGCAGCGCGCGCCGCTCGTCGGCGAAGCGCAGCTCCAGGGTGACCGGGATGATCTCGACCTCCAGCGCGGCGCGCAGCCGGGTGACGGCGTGGCCGAGGATGCGGCGGCGCAGCTCCGCGACGTCGGCGGCGGGCGCCGCGGTGACCAGCAGGTGCAGCTGCGGGGTGTCCGGGCCGCCGGAGAGCCAGGCCTCGGCGTTCCGCACGCCGGGGTAGCCCTCGATGTCGGCGGCCACCGGGGCCGCGGCGGTGCCCGAGCGCAGCACGGTGCGGCCGGTGCGGTCGTCGCCGCCGACCTGCCAGCCCACCGACTTCGGCATCCGGAAGGGCTGGGCGAGCAGCCAGCGCAGGCAGAGCAGCCCGAGCAGCGCGGCGCCCGCGATCACCGCGAGGAAGACCCAGGTCGCGGGCGCCGCGGTGCCGGGCACCAGCGGGGCTTCGGTGTCCACCCAGCTCAGCCCGCCGCTGTAGGCGGTGAGGGCGTAGCCGCCCGCGGCGAGCAGGGCGAGCCCCGCGAGCCCGAGTACCGCGCGGTTGACCGCCGCGGGCCGATTCATCCGATTCATGCTCCCTCTCCGATGTTCGCGCGGGGGACCTCCGGCGTCCGCAGCGAGGTGCGCACCCGGCGCACCGAGCGGGTCCCGATCTCCTGCAGCCGGTTCGTGACCCGGTCGCACACCGCCTCCGCGGTGCCCGCCGACTCCACCCGATCGGTGCTGGCCTTCACCTTCACCGAGCGCCTGCGCAACCGCACCCCGCGGGCGGTCACGCCGTCGACGGTCTCCGCGCTCTCCCGGACGGCGGCGCGCAGCCCGCGCCGGGAGACCCCGGCGCGCAGCCCCTCCTCGTCGACCAGCGGCACCAGCAGCGCGCGCCCCGGCCAGACCGCGGCGAGCAGCAGCACCCCGCCGAGCACCAGCGCGACCACGCCCGCGACGAGCACCGGCCCCTCGCCCCACTCGATCGCGTGCAGCTCGGTCGCGACCCGGTCGTAGGAGAGGTACTCGCGGGTGTCGGTGAGCCGCTGCACCAGCGAGACGATCACCGCCACCGCGGCGGCCAGCAGCACCAGGGCGAGCAGCACCGCGGGCACCACCCGGCGGGGCCGCCTGGTCACGACACCCGTCCCTGCGCCGGGGTGCCGTCGCCGGTCAGCACCGGCACCAGGATCTCGACCCTGGTCACCCGCAGCCCGGTGAGCTCGCCGACCCGAGCGGCCAGGTGCGCCCGGCAGGCGTCGGTGACCCGGCGGATCGGCTCGGGGTACCGGATCGGCACCTCGGCGTCGAGCCGGGTGTGGTCGCCGCGCACGACGGCCGCCACCCGGACCGGGCCGCCGATGCCCGGCACCTCGGTCGCCGCCCGCTCGGCGATCCGGCGCACCGCGCGCGGCGCCACCGTGGTGACCCCGCGCGCCTCCGGGGCGACCACCGCCGCGCTGCCGATCCCGGCCGCCTCCTGCGCGACCGGGACCGCGGCGGTCATCGCCCGCTCCGCCGCTGCGCCGAGCGGACCAGTTCGGCCACGTCGAGCTCGCCGTCGAGCCAGCGCCCGACCAGCAGCCCGATCGCACCGAAGAGCAGCACCACCACGAAGGCGCCGAACCCGCCGAAGGCGCCCGCGAAGCCGAGCGCGAGCCCGGCGAGCAGCCCGAGTGTCGTTCCGTTCACGGCTACTGCACCCGGCTCGGCGGGGCGGGCGCGTCCTCGTCGTCGCCCGGGATGAAGACATCGTTGACGTTGATGTTGACCTCGACCACCTCGAGCCCGGTCATCTGCTCGATCGCGGTGATCACATTGCGCCGCACCGCCCTGGCGATCTCGGCGATGGCGACGCCGTACTCCACCACGATCTCCACGTCGACCGCGGCCTGGGTCTCGCCGACCTCGACCGAGACGCCCTGGCCGACGCTGGCCGAGGCGCCGGGGATGCGGTCGCGCAGCGCGGCGAAGGCGCGGCTGGAGCCCGCCCCGAGCGCGTGCACCCCGCGCACCTCGCGCGCGGCCAGCCCGGCGATCTTCTGCACCACCATGTCGGCGATGGTGGTGGTGCCCTGGTCGGTCACCAGCGCGTTGGCCTTGCGGATCGGGTCCTTCTGCACGGTCTCGCCCGCTGCGGGCTTGGCCGCGTCGGCCTGGTTCTTCGGTTCGGTGATCGGTGCGGACATCGTTCCTCCTCTTGGGCTTTCGGGTTCACTGGGTTCGACCCGCGGGGGTGCGGGTTCGTCATGGGGATGTGATCGGTGTCACCTTCGTGAAGGCCGCGGCGTCCAGTTCGCAGACCACGAGCCGCAGCGCAGCGCCCGCCCACGCGGTTCCGGCGAGCGCCGCGCGGATGCCGCGCTCGGCGGCGGTGAGCAGCGGGGGCAGCGGCAGCGCCGCGGCGACGACGCGCACGGTGACCCGGCCGGGGGCGAGCTCGACGCCGTCGGCGCCCGGCCGGGGCAGCCAGGCGGGCCCGGCGGGGCCGATCGGCTGGGCCGGGCGCAGGCCGGGTACGGCGGCGACCGCCGCGGTCACCGCGCGGGCGAGGTCGCGGTCGCTCACGCGCCGACCTCGATGTCCAGGATGCTCACGAGGACCGCGGCGACCCGCTGCCCGGTGTGTTCGGCCAGCACCCTGGCGATCTCGCGCTGCACGGCGAGCCCGGCCGCGGCGGCGGGGCGCTCGGTGGAGAGCACCACGTCGACCTCGACGGTGATCCGGCCGTCGGCGTGGTTGCGCACCCTGACCCCGTCCGCGATCGCAGAGTCGCCACCGCCGAAGCGCTGCCTCCCGGTGCGCACCCAGGTCGAGACCAGGCCGCGCATGCCGGGCTCCAGCCGCAGCACGCCGGGCACCGCGAGCGCGGCGCGCGCCGCGACGGCCGCGAGCACCGCGGGCTCGACCACGACCTCGGTCACCGGCGTCATCGCGTGCCCCCCGTCGCACCGTCCGGGTCGACACCGTCCGCCGCGGGCCCGGCCCCGACATCGCCGGCGGCCCGGCCCCGCCGCGCGGCGGCGTCGTCCACGAAGAGGTCGGCGACGAGGACGTCCATCCGGTGCACCGAGACCCCGATCCCGCTGTTCAGCGCGGCGTTCACCCGCTCCCGGACCACCGGGAGCACATCGGCCACCGGCGTCCCGACGGCGAGCGCGAAGGCCAGCTCCACCTCCACCGCGGCCCGGCCGTCCGGCTCGACGCCGACCGGCTTGACCCGGCAGCGCCTGGTACGCACGCCGGGCACCGAATCGGCGGCGAAGCGCAGCACCGCGGCGACCGCGCGCTCGGAGACCTCGACCCCGCCGGGCTCCGGCGTGGCCAGCGGCATGGTCCGGCCGCGGCGCACCTCGGCCCGCACCGCGGACATGATCCTGGCGGTGAGGTCGGGCGGGGTCGGCTCCGGCTCGGCGATCAGCTCGGCGGTGGCGGCGCGCAGCGCGCGCAGGCTCTCCCGCGCGGTGCCGCAGTGCGGGCAGTGCGTCTCGTGCTCGTCGCCGAGCCCGGCGTCGACCGCGTCCAGCCGGTCCCACACCTGCTCCAGGTCGCGGCCGCAGGGCAGCAGGTACCCGGTGGCCTCGTGGTCTGCTGCGGAGTTCACCGCCATGGCTTCATCACCTCGGACAATTGCGCTCGGGCGCGGGCGATCCGGCCGCGCACCGCCGCGGGGCCCGCGCCCACCGCGTCGGCGATCTCCTCGTACGACAGCCCGTCCACCTCGCGCAGCAGCCAGCACGCGCGCTGCTCCGGGGTGAGCGTCGCCAGCGCCGCGTGCAGCGCGCCGAGCTGGCTGCTCACCTGGACAGCGTGCTCCGGCATGGTGTCGGTGCGCGGGGATTCGGCGGTCTCCGGGTCCAGCTCCGCCTGCGGGCGCCTGGCCCGGATGACGTTCAAGCACCGGTTGGTGGTCATCCGGTAGAGCCAGCCGACGAAGGCCGCCTCGTCCGCCAGCTGGTCCAGCCTGCGCCAGGCCGTGAGGAAGACCTCCTGCACGACGTCCTCGGCGTCCGCCCGGTCGGCGAGCACCCGCACCGCGAGCCGGAACATCCGCGCCTGGTACCGGAGCACCAGCTCCTCGTAGGCGCGGACATCCCCATCCTTGGCGCGCCCGACCAGCGTTGCCTCGTCCGGCGCGACGGTCTGCGAACTCGTCACGAAACCCTCCTGTGTCGTCCGTCGGACACGCCGCCGCGGAGATGCGTCACGGAGGATTCGCTGTGTTCTGTGTCACACGATGCTGCGGCGCGGTATTCCTCGCATGTCCGCAGGGGGTGTATCCAAACGTCCGGCGATCTCGCGTAGACACTGAGAGTGTTAGGCACTTATCATCTCATCTATACGCATTCGGCAGATCAAAGGAGATCGAATGACCGCCTCCGTCGCCGTCGACGACACCGACAAGCGCGTCCTTCCCCCGCGCCGGGCCATCGAGCCGGGCACCCGCATGTGGGACGAGACCGGGCTGGTCACCTTCTCGCTGACCGCGGGCTCCGCGTTCCTGCTGCAGACCATGGAGCCGACCATCTCCGCGGTGGTCGACGAGCACTCCACCTTCCGCACCGACCCCATGGGCCGCGCGCTCCGCAGCGTCTCCTCCGTGATGATGTGGGTCTACGGCGGCGACGAGGCGCTGGCCGAGGCCGACCGGCTGCGCGCGCTGCACGCCACCCTGAACACCACCGACGCGAGCGGCAAGCAGCACAAGGCGCTCTCCAGCGCGCCGTGGGCCTGGGTGCTGCACACCGGCACCTACGCCTTCTGCGCGAACTCGAAGTACTTCGCCCGCACGCCGCTACGGGACGAGGACAAGGACGCCTACTACCAGGAGGCGCTGCAGCTGCTGCGCAACTTCACGGTGGCGCCCAAGGAGATCCCGGCGACCTTCGCCGAGTTCGAGGAGTTCTTCGCCGACGCCGTCGAGAACAAGCTGGAAGCCACCCAGACCGCGCGCGACTACCTGAAGACGATTCAGAAGGTGGCGCCGCCGAAGGAGCTGCCGCGGCCGCTGCACCCGCTGTGGAACACGCTCTTCGCCCCGATCGGCAAGCTGCAGTACTTCTGCACCGTCGGCACCACCCCGGAGCCCGCCCGGCGCAAGCTCGGCCTCACCTGGACCGCCGCCGACGAGCGCAAGCTGAAGCTGATCGGCTGGGTCATCTCGCGCGGCACCCCGCTGCTGCCGGAGCGGCTGCGCTACTTCCCGATCGCCTACGAGGCGCGCAAGCTGGAGCGCGACCGGCAGCGGCTGCGCAAGGTGATCGACCTGCGGCCGATCTGATTCGCATCGCGCATCACCGAGCGCCCGGCGACCGGAGTTCCGGCCGCCGGGCGTTCGCGTGTCCGGGTATCCCTTACGCTACGACAGCGTTTCGGTATCGACCCGACAGCCGGACGTGGCACGTGCACCACGGCGATCGGACCCGATCGGCCCGAACCCCGGAAAGGCGTTTCCATGGCCCACAAGCCCACAGTGCTGTTCGTCTGCGTGCACAACGCGGGACGGTCGCAGATGGCGGCGGGATTCCTCACCGCGCTGGCGGGTGACCGGATCGAGGTGCGCTCCGCGGGCAGCGAGCCCGCGCAGGCGCTGAACCCCGCGGTGGTCGCCGCGATGGCCGAGGTCGGGATCGATATCGCCGACCGCACCCCGGCCCAGCTCACCGAGGAGGCCGTCGGGCTCTCCGACGTGGTGGTGACCATGGGCTGCGGCGACGCCTGCCCGTTCTTCCCCGGCATCAGCTACCGGGACTGGGTGCTGCCCGACCCGGCCGGGCAGCCGATCGAGGCGGTCCGCCCGATCCGCGACCACGTGCGCATCCTGGTGGAGAACCTGATCGCCGAGCTGGTGCCGACGCACACCCGCTGACGTCCGATTCGTTCAAGACCCGCGCCGCCGCGGCTTCGTAGGCTGGCCGCATGGATCTCCGACTCGACGCCATCGGCCTCGTCGTTGCCGACATGGCCGCCTCGCTCGCCTTCTACCGCCGCCTCGGCCTGGAATTCCCGGCGGGCGCCGAGCACGCGCCGCACGCGGAGGCGGAGCTCGGCGGTGGCTTCCGGCTCATGCTCGACGCCGAGGAGACGGTGCGCTCCTTCCAGCCCGACTGGCAGCCCCCGGCCACCGCGGGCCGCATCGGCCTCGCCGTCCGCTGCCCCGACCCGGCCGCCGTCGACAGCACCTACGCCGAGCTGGTCGCAGCGGGGGCGCACGGCGAGCTGAAGCCGTTCGACGCCCCGTGGGGGCAGCGCTACGCCTCGGTCCAGGACCCGGACGGGAACGGCGTCGACCTGTACGCCGCGCTCGACGGCTGAACCCGGGCCGCCGACCGCAGCAGGCGGGACCTCAGCGCGGGTCGCGGAGCAGGGCGCCCGGGGTGAGTCCGGTGAGCTCGCGGACCTCGCGGGTGAAGTGCGCCTGGTCGGCGTAACCTGCCCCGACCGCGCTCTCGGCCAGCGGAACCCCGGCACGGGCGCGGGCCAGCCCGCGCTGCAACCGCAGCACCCTGGCCAGCGTCTTGGGGCCGTAGCCGAAGGCGGCGAGCGAGCGGCGGTGCATGGTGCGCGGCGTCCAGCCCACGGACTCCGCGATGTCGCGCACCGAGCGCCCGGCCGACAGCGCCGCCACCACCCGGCCGAGCGCCGGATCCGGCGCGGGCCGCTCGGCGGCGCGGCGCAGCACGGCGGCCTCCAGCGCGGCAGCCGGGTCCGCGGCCGCCTCCAGCTCGGCGGCGAGCGCGCGGGCCGCCCGGGCGGGCCACAGCTCGGCCAGGTCGACCCGGCTGTCCCGCACCTCGGCGGCGGGCACCCCCAGCACGGCGGGTGCGGTGCCCGGCGCGAACCGGAAGCCGGTGAACGCGGCGCCGCCGGGCGCGGGGCGGTGCGCGACGGTATCCGGCCCGGCCACCACCAACCGGCCCGCGCTCCAGATCAGATCCATGCACCCGTCGGGCAGCACCGGCAGCTCGGACTCCGCGACCCCGACGCGCGCCCACAGCACCCCACCGGCCAGCCGCGCCCGCCGCTCCCGATACTCGGCCATGGCTGCGAGATTACGCCCGCTACCGCTCGGCGGGCGGCGCGGAGGAGCGCGGCACCACCCGCACGAACGGCTGCCCCTCCGGCGGCACCCGGTGCTCCGGGTCGGCGCAGCCGACGGTGAGCTCGGCGTTCGGCGCGGCGGAGAAGGTCCACAGCGTCATCCACTCCTGGCCGCCCGCCTCCTCCTTCTTCTTCACCTCGGAGGAGTGCAGATCCTCGTAGCGCCCGGTGCCGTCGGTCACCGTGCAGCGCAGCGCCGCGGCGCCCGCGCCCCAGGCGGCGGGCACCCGGATCTCCAGCACCGAGCCGGGCGGCATGGTGGCGGTGCCGGTCTCGTCGATCGGGATCTGCACCGTGCCCGCCGGGTCGGTGAACGGAACCGCGGTGGTCGACGCGGGAGCCGCGCTGCCGGTCGCGCCGGAATCCGTGGCGCCGGTCGGCGCCTCGCCGTCCCTGACCTCGTCCGAGCAGGCGGCCAGCGCCGCCGCCGCGAGGACGGGCACCAGGAGCCGGGTCAAGCGGAACTTCACGGATCGACCTCCCTGCAACGTTTCCCACCTTCCCGCCTCACCATGCCGCAGAAAGCGGCAATTACCGAGCGAATCGCCGGACATCATGTGAAAATCCTTGTGCCGGGGCTAATTACCCCCGAAGGCATACCTCTGGCGAACTCTTCGCATCCAGGTAGCGAGCGATCGGAGCGGCGAGCGCCCGATTCGAGAAATGTTTGCCAGAATATTGCTCGGGTAGTGAGGCAGTAGCTGATCAGCGTTTTTCCGACCGGACCGCCCGGAGACCGAGGAGAAATCGTGAGCGAAGCGACGCTGGAAGCCCTGATCGGGCACACCGTGTACGACCGCGACGGCGAGAAGATCGGCAAGGTTCGCCGCCTGTACCTGGACAACGCCACCGGCGCCCCCACCTGGATGGCGGTCTCTGCCGGGCTCTTCGCGGGCGACGCGCTCATTCCGCTGATCGGCGCCAGGCACCAGGAGGCCAGCTCCTCGATCCAGGTGAGCGTGGTCAGGGGCGCCGTCCGCACCGCCCCGTACCTGGACGAGGACGGGCACATCAGCGGCGAGGCCGAGCGCGAACTCCTCGTGCACTACGGGCTGGAGGAGGGCAAGCCCGCCCCCACCGAGTACCGCCCGCGGCACGCGCGACCCGAGGACCCCGCCATCGAGGCGGGCGGCGACGAGCCGCTCACCTACGGCACGCCGGACCCCACCCGCCGGGAAGAAGAGCCCTCGTAGCCGGTCCGCACGCGCAGGCGGGCGGCGCGGCCGGGGCCATCGGACCCCGCACGCGCCGCCCGCGGCGGGTTCAGGACTTGCCGAGCGCCTTCTGCAGCTCGGCCTTGCTCATCTTCGAGCGCCCCTGGATGTTCTTCTTCCGCGCCTCGTCGTAGAGCTGGTCGCGGGTGAGCCCCTTGGGCCGGTTCGTGCCGGAGCGCTGCCCGCCGCGCTGCTGAGGCGACTTGTCCCGCACCGACGAGCGGCTCGCCGTCTTGGTCTCCCCCGCTTGCGCGCGGTTCTTGTTCACCGTGCGCGCGGCGACCTCCTTCGCCCGCTTCGTGCTCGCCCCGCGCTCCTTCGCGGAGTCCTTGACGTGCTCGTACTGCCGTTCCTGCTTGTCGGTCCATTCCTTCGGCATGTCGCACCTCCTTGCCACCGCGGTACCCGTCGGCCGCGCGGCGAACCCGGGGCGGCCGGGTCACGAAAAGGTTTCGGGAAATCCGCGCTCGGGTAACCAACTGAAATGACAGCGATCCGCAACCACACCCGAATCCTGGGGCTGGAACGCGGAACCGCGGTGCTCGCCTTCGTGACCTGCTCCACCTTCGCGTGCGGTATCGCAGCTCTGACCCAGTCCGTCCTCACCGGCCTGCTCGCGGCGTTCGGTCTGCTGGCCGCGCTCCTGCTCACCCTCGGCACGCTGCCGGGCGAGATCGCCCGCTAGGGCCACTGCTGGTAGGTCGTCGGCACCCGGCGCACGCCGCGGCCCACCTCCCCGATCAGGTCGTCGTAGGCGTCGGCCAGGTCGGTGACCAGCATGCCGAGTTCGTAGCGCTCGTCCTCCGACCCGGCCGCCGAGTACGCCTGCGCGCAGTACGAGGCCAGCCGGTCGACCACCTCGCCCACCGTCTCGGTGTGCCGCGCGGCCCCGCCGTGCGGCACCGGGACGACCCGGGCGATCCAGCGGTCGATCGCCATCACCAGCCTGCCGCGGTGGCCGTCGATCTCGCCGTTGCCCCCGACCTCGGAGCCGAGCCGCGCCTCGTGCAGCGCCGCGAGTTCACCCGCCGCCTCCAGCATGGGATGGTCCCGATGCGGAAATCCCCGGAGCGCCGCGACGAGCGAATCCTTGTCCGGCAGAGCGTGGTTCACCACCACCCCCGGCCCGCACGCCGACCGCAACGCTCGTCCGTTCTGCCGGGGACACGCACCCGGGACAACCACACCACGACACAGACGTATACCGGAGTTACCTCCCCGCCGCCGATCCCGAGCCGGACACTGCAACCAACTCGTAGCGAAACGCCCGGTCCGGAACTATGCTCGCGCCGCCCCGCCGACCGCGGGGTCGGCGGCGGGCCGCGCGGGCGCGACGGCGGGCTCCGGCACCCGCGCCGCCGCGGTCGCCCCGCGGCGCCCGGTCGCCAGGAAGAGCACCACCAGCAGGACGCCGAGCCAGACGTAGGTGTCGCCGACGAGGTGCTGCACCGGGGTCCAGTCGTACTCCCGGTCCTCCCCGCCGGGGAGCCAGTTCTGCGGCCCGTAGACGAAGACCGCCGCCGTCGCCGCGGTCACCGCGAACCAGCAGGCGCCGCGGCGCCACGGCAGCGTGCCCGCGTAGCAGGCCATGCCGAAGAGCGCGGGCCCGATCCACACCCAGTGGTGCGACCAGGAGATCGGCGAGACCAGCAGGGTGAAGACCGCGTTGATCGCCAGCGCCAGCGCCGGGACGTGCGCCGCCCTGCGCATGGCCGCCACCACCAGCGCCAGCAGCACCGCCGCGCAGGCCAGCCAGAGCACGGTGAAGACCGGCTCCGGCACCTGCAGCCGGGAGAGCACGCCCTGGATCGACTGGTTGGTGTGGAACGCCGAGCCGCTCAGCCCGTCGACATTGCCCATCCCGCCGAACCAGTACTCGAAGGACTCCGCGGGCAGGATCGCGAAGCCGAGCAGCGTCGCCACCGCGCCGGAGATCGCGGCGGTGAACGCCGCCTTGTAGTCCTTGCGGACCAGGAAGTAGAGCACGAAGGCGGCCGGGGTCAGCTTGATCGCGGCGGCGATGCCGACCAGCATGCCGCGCCGCCAGCGCGGCTTCGCGGTCAGGCAGTCGGCGGCGACCAGCACCATGAGCAGCAGGTTCACCTGCCCGAAGTCGAGCGTGGAGCGGGTCGGCTCCAGCAGCATGGCCAGCGGGGTCGCGGTGGCGGTGGCCAGCAGGGCGAGCTCGAGCGTGGCGCGGTCCGGCCAGAAGCGCCGGGCGACCAGGTAGAGCGTCAGCGCCAGCGCGGCGGTCGAGGTGACGAAGAAGGCGAAGGCCGCCGCGTCCCACGGCAGCAGCGCGAACGGCGCCAGCACCAGCGCCGCGAACGGCGGGTAGATGAAGGGCAGGCTGATGCCGAGCGTGGTCTGCGGCAGCTCCCCGTACATGTCGCCGCCGCTGCGCAGCGCCTCCACCCCGAGCCGGTAGACCTGCAGGTCGATGAAGCCCCGGGAGATCTCCTCGATCGGCCAGATCGGCTGGGTCAGGCACAGCGTGGCCAGCACGGTCGTCAGCACCGGCGCGAGCCAGGCGACACGCCACAGACGGGGGCGCGGCCTCGGCACGGCACGGTCGGCGGCGGAACTAGTCATCCGCGGCGACTATACCGACCTGGTTCCGGCCGCTCGACGGGCACCGAGCGGTGCGTGCCCGAATCGTCCGGTTCGCCCGCGGGCCCGGTCAATACCGTTCCGAGCGGGCGCTTTTCACCCCTCCGAACTGCGGCGCAGCTTGTAGAGTGACGGCGAACCACAGCGAGGAGGGGGCGCATGGCGCCGGTGGGGAACGACCGGGAGCGGGAACCGCTGCGCTTCGTCACGATGGGGCTGGGCTGGGATCCGGTCCGCGACGGCGTGTGGTCCGGCGGGTTCCGGCCCGAGATCGACCTCAACGCCGCCGCCCTGCTCTACGCGGGCCGCCGGTTCACCGACATCGCCTACCACGAGCAGCTGCTCTCCTCCGACGGCGCCGTTCGGCTGCTCGGCGACAACCTCACCGGCCACGGCGCGGGCGACGACGAGGTCATCACCATCGACCTCACCCGCATCGCGGCGCCGATCACCAGCATCCTGCTGCTGGTCACCTCGTACTCCGGCCAGGTGTTCGACGTCATCGAGAACGGCTTCTGCCGCCTCGTCGACGGCCTGACCCGGCGCGAGATCGCCCGCTTCCCACTGCCCGCCGGGCCGCACCACACCGGTTTCGTGCTCGGCAGGCTGCACCGCGACGACGGGAGCTGGCAGTTCCACGTCATCGCCGCCGCCATCCCCGCCCGGCACCCGGCCGAGGCCGTCCCGCAGCTGGGGCAGTTCCTGACCTGACGGGTCAGCCCGGCTCCGGCTCCTCCAGCTGCTCCGCGATCGTCTCCAGCCTGGCCTCGGCATTGCTGCCGTCCAGCTGCCCGGCGAAGGCCGCCCGCGCCGCCGCGATCAGCGTCCCGTCCACCTCCGGGTAGGTCTCCGCGATCCGGATCAGCGCCGCGCTCGTCTGCACGTCCAGCGCCGAGCCGGGGTGCAGCCCGCCCCCGGTCGTCACCGACGCCAGCTCGCGCTCGAAGTCGGCCCGCAGCTCGTCCGCCCCCGGATGTACCACCTCGGTCATCGTTACCTCCTCGTCGCTCTCAGGAGTGTCCCGAACGGGGTGTCCCATGCGCCCGGAATGCGCGAAAACGGTGCACGCCACGAACCGACCGCCCCGCATTCCGAGTGTGTAACAGGTCACCCCGGTCCCGCGACGGGTAGCTCGTGAAACTCAGCAGGGGTGGCAACGCACCCGTTCCGACCGATACCCTCGCCGTCGCGCTCGCCTGGCGCGGGGGCGAGGTCGATCCGCAGGCGCTGCTCGTGGACGCGAGCGGCCGGATCCGGACGGACGACGACTTCGTCTTCTACAACGCCCCGAAGCATCCGTCCGGTGCGGTGACGCTGCGTGAGGCGAGCGGCGCGGGCGCCGCGCTCGAGGTGGCGCTGCCGAAGGTCGAGCCGTCGGTGCAGCGGATCGTGATCACCGGTTCGGTGGACACCGGCAGCTTCCGCGATGTCGCCGGGCTGGCGGTGGTGGTCTCGGCGGCGGACGTGCCGCTCTTCGAGCTCGACCTCGACCAGGGCGAGAGCGTGAGCGCCGTGATCTTCGGCGAGTTCTACCGCCGCGGCGACGGGTGGAAGTTCCGCAATGTCACCCAGGGGTGGGACAGCGGGCTGCGCGGCCTGGCCGAGGAGTTCGGCGTCGGCATCGACGACGATCCGGCACCGCCCGGCAACGCGTCGGCTCCCGCGCAGCCCAGCGGTGGGCCCGCACCCGCCCCACCCGGCGGTACACCAGCGCCCGCCCCGCCCGCTGTCGCTCCCGACTGGTACACCGACGCGCAGGATCCGTCCCGGATCCGCTGGTGGGACGGCACCCGCTGGGCGGACGAGACCCGCCCGGTCATCCCGATCGCCCCCGGCGTCTGCAGCCGCTGCGGCCGCGCCACCCGGGTGCCCCGCTTCGGCGCTCCCCCGCCGTGCCGCTGGTGCGAGAACGACGTCTCCGGCTTCCTCGGAATGTGGCGCAGCCAGGTGTGGCAGGTGCTCACCGCGACCGGCCCGCATGGCCCGGCCTGGGACGACCTGTGGGTCGCGCTCCGCTTCCAGCGCATCGACGCGGCGACCGGGAGCGCGGCGCTGCGCCCGCTCGCCGTCGCGCACCTGGAGCGCGTGGTCACCTTCGCCTTCGCCGACGGCGAGATCGAGGAGCACGAGCTGACCGGCTTCGACGCGGCGGTCGGAGCCCTGCGGCGCGGCTGCGACCTCGGCCCCGCGGCCGCGCACATCGAGCAGCTGCGACAGCGCATGCTGCGCGGACGCAGCCTCACCCAGGTCAGGGCGGGCGAGCTGCCCCGCGTGCAGCGGCCGGGGCTGCACCTGGAACTGGACGAGGTGGTGCACGTGGACGTCGCCGCCGAGCAGATCCGCTACCTGGCGAGCGGGCCGCGGCAACAGTCCGGGCGGTTGATCGGCAGCAACCGGAAACTGCGCTTCGTCGGCGCGGGCTCCGGCACCGAGCTGCCCTGGTCCAAGATCGTGTCGGTGGGCCACGAGTACGGCAGCGTCGTCATCGCGGCGACCACCGCCCGCGGCGGCGGGACCTACCGCGTGCCCGACCCCGACTACGTGGCCGCGGTGCTCGAGGGCGCGCTCCGCGTCGCGAAACGCCTGGTCATCGCCCCCGGCAGGCGTGACACCAGGGCCATCCCGCAGCACATGAAGAGCGAGGTGTGGCGGCGCGACGGCGGCCGCTGCGTGGAATGCGGCGCCGAGCACTACCTGGAGTTCGACCACGTGATCCCGCTCAGCCGGGGCGGCGCCACCAGCGTGGGCAACCTGCAGATCCTCTGCCGTGGCTGCAATCTCGCGAAGGGCGCGCGGATCTGAGGGCTCAGCGCAGCTCGGTGTCCAACCAGTCCACGACGGCCTCCTGGTACTCCCGGGTATTGGTGGCCAGGTTCACGGAGTGCCCGGCACCGGGCAGGACGAAGGCGCGCAGCCGGGCGGCGGGGGCGAAGTAGGGCGCCTCGGAGGCGTGCAGGGTGGCGGTGTCGGTGCAGGCCGCGAAGCCCTGCCCGCAGGAGAGCCGGTCCAGCGACCCGTTGACCACCATGACCGGCACGTCGATGTCGTTCGACATGGGCGGCAGGGTTGAGGTGAGGCCGTCCGGGTACTCGGTGAGCGAGAAGACCTCCTTGGTCCGCTCGTCCTCGGCGAGCACCGCCGGGTCTGTGGTCTCGGGGCCGTAGAAGGCGGCGGCACGGGTGCCTGGACGGGTGGTGAGGTAGCCCTCGTCGTAGCCGCGGTCCGCGAAGACCGGGTCGCCCGATGCCGGGTGGTAGGACGAGATCACGCCCATGACCTGCGACACCTCGAGGGTGTGCGAGTAGCCGGTGAGCAGGACGGCGTCGACGTCGTGGTGCTGCGTCGCCTCCAGCACGGCGACGCCGGAGCTCAGCGAGTGCCCCGCGGTGACGACCTTGGCGTACGGCGCCGCGCCGTCGAGCCCGCGCCGCGCCGCCTGCACGATGTCGTGCAGTGCGTTCGCGCTGGCGGTGGCGGAGAGCGTGGTGCTGGGCGGCCGGGTGCTGGTGCCGTTGCCGAGCCGGTCCACGATCAGCGTCGCGTAGCCTGCGCGGTTCAGCGCCTGCCGGAAGTTGTAGGTCTCCGGCCGGTAGCCGAAGTCCCAGTAGCGGTGGTTGTAGTTGGAGCCCGCCATCATGACCACGACGGTGTCGGCGGCCTCCGGCGCGCAGAGGGTGGCGCCGAGTTGCCCGTTCGGCACCGGGAAGGAGAGCGCGCGGCACGTCGGGGCCGGCTGAGCGTGCGCGGTGTTCGGTATGAGCGCCGGTACCAGCGCGGCCACCGCCAGCAGTGCTCGGGCGGCCCACCTCCGTCCGTCCCGCGCGGAAATGCCTGCCGTACTGCCGATCCCGTTCATCACCGGCGACGCTAGCCCCGGCCGGTGCACCGCGCAAGGGTGGCAATGATGCTGCAACCCATCATGTTCCGCTGTGCTATGGCTTAGCCTGATCCGCGAGCGGAAGGATCGGGTGATGCAGAACGAGGCCATCAGGGCCGTGCATTTCGTCGGGAGTTTCCCGGCAGCGACCCCGGAAGAGGCCATGCGCGCAATGCTTTCCGCCGATGCGCTGCACACCCTCCCCACCGGCGAGACGCACCGCTACGAGTACTACATCCAGCCCGTGATCGAGGACCTGGTGCGGCAGGGCGCGCTCGAGGTCAAGCGTCAAGGCTCCTGGCAGTCGAGCAGGCAGCGCACCATCCACCGCCCGGCCCGCGGAACCTGGCTCACCGCCGATCGCATGGACCTCGGCTACCTCCGCGAGGCCGCGGCGGTGCTCCCGCTCTTCCACCGGCTCCGCGGTGACCGCGAGCTCGCGCTGCAGATCGGCATGCCCACCGATTTCACCCTCGCCTTCATCGCCGTCGGCCCCGGCGGGCTGCGCGCGAACCGGGCCGCCTTCACCGCCGCCACCGTGCGCGAGATCACCGCCATCCGGGAACTCGCGGGCGACGACGTGCTGATCCAGCTGGAGGCCACCGCCGAACTGGTCATCGCCGCCCGGCTGCAGCCTGCGCACCGCAGGGCCGACGCGGTGCTCGGGCTGAGCCGCGGGATCGCCGCGCTGGCCGCGGCGGCCCCCGCCGGTACCCGCTTCGGCGTCCACCTGTGCGTCGGCAGCTTGCACAACCGGGCCCGGGTGCGGCTGCATGACACCCGGCCGCTGGTCGACCTGGCCAATGCCGTGGCCGGGCAGTGGCCGGCGGGCAGGTCGCTGGAGTTCGTGCACGGCCCGCTCGCGGCGGGCGACGTCCCGCCGCCCGCCGACCCCGCCTTCTACGCCCCGCTGCGCGACCTCGCGCTCGGACCCGGCACCCGCTTCCACGCGGGCTTCGTGCACGACACCCCGTCCGCGGCCGAGCAGGAGCGGACGCTGCGCACCGTCGAGCAGGCACTGGGCCGCCGCGTCGACGCCGTCGCCTCGGCCTGCGGGCTCGGCCGGGTGCCGCGGGATGTGGCGGACCGGCTGGTGACCAGGGCCATCGCGCTGGCCGCCGCGGGCTAGACCCGGGCGATCCCGCCGAGCAGCACCAGCTTGGTCTCCGGCAGGTCGTCGCCGAGCCACTCCTGGATCGCCACCACCCCCGGCTCCAGCAGCTCGTATCCGTCGAAGAGCGCGCGCACCTTCGCCGTGGAGCGATAGGCGACCTGGGCCGGGCTACCGTCCGTGTCGTTCTGCGAGCGCTCGATGAACTCGCGGTTGCTCTCTTCGGCGCCGTGCGTGAAGACCACGAAGCTGCCCGGCGCCAACACCGCCCGCAGCTTGCGCAGGATCTCCGCCGGGTGCTCGTCGTCCATGACGAAGTGCAGCACCCCGACCAGCAGCACCCCGATCGGCCGGTCGAAGTCGAGCAGCTGCCGCTCGCGCACCCGCTCGACGATGTCGTCCACGTCGCGGACGTCGCCGAGCATGGCGGTCACGCCATCGACCCCGGTCAGGATGGCATTGCTGTGCACGAGCACGACCGGGTCGTTGTCGACCGCGACCACCGGGATCCCGGCGTCGTACTCGCGGGCCGTCTCGTGCACGTTCGGCGAGGTCGGCAGCCCGGCGCCGAGGTCGAGGAACTGCCGCACCCCCGCCTCGGCCGCGTGCCGCACCCCGCCCAGCAGGAACTGCCTGCTGAACCAGGCCAGCGTCCGGGTGTCCGGCGCGACCGCGAGCATGCGGTGCGCCACCCGCTGGTCGACCTCGTAGTTGTCCTTGCCGCCGAGGAGGTAGTCGAAGACCCGCGCCGAATTCGGCCGCGATGGATCGACCCCGGCCGGTGAGCGTTCGTGCTCCGCCATGGCGTGGTCCCTTTCCGTTCCGGGCCGATGGTAACAACTCGGACTTTCCCCGTGTGCAGGGGCGACGAGATTGTCCCGCAATGGTTTTGGTGCAGACGCTGCGGTTTGTCGGGTCGCAATGGCACATGCACGTGCACCGATGAATTCCCGGCGCCCGCCCCGTCCAGATTCGAAGGACCGTTTTTCACCCGACCAGTGAGGACACCATGAGTACGAACGCACTCCCACCCGTCGTCGACGCCGCGACCTGGCAGCGCGAACTCGCCGAGCTGCGCGTCCGGGAAAAGGCCGCGACCAGGGAACTCGACGCCATCGCTGCCCAGCGCAGGCGGCTGCCGATGGTCGAGCTGCCGGAGTACACGCTGGAGGGCGCCGACGGCCCGATCCGCCTGGCCGACGTCTTCGAGGGGAAATCCCAGCTCATCGTCTACAGCCACATGTGGTTCCCCGGCAAAGAATGGCAGTGCCCCGGCTGCACCGGCCTCACCTCGCAGTACACCCGGCTCGGGTTCCTGGACAACTACGACGCCCGGTTCGTGATCGTCACCCAGGGCCCGATCGACGAGGCGCTCGCCTACGCACGCAAGGTCGGCAACACGATGACCTGGTACTCCACCGCCAACAGCCCGTTCGGCACCGACGTCGGCGCCCCGCCGGAGGCAGGCTTCGCGGTCAACGTCTTCCTGCGCGACGGCGACACCGTCTACCGCACCTGGCACACCGACGGCCGCGGCACCGAGCAGCTCAGCCACACCTTCCCGCTCATCGACCTGCTCCCCTACGGCAGGCAGGAGGAGTGGCAGGACTCGCCTGCGGGGTGGCCGCAGTCGCCCACCTACAGCAAGTGGCCCGATTCCAAGGAGATCGCGGCGGCGTACGGGGAGTAGCTAGAGCAGCGGCGTGCTCTGCTTGGCGCTCTCCGCCCGCACCGCGTCCTCGAACCCGGTGTCGTGCTCCTCGCGGTAGAGCAGCCAGCAGCCGCGGATGCCGTCGAGCAGGTCCTCCAGCAGGTCCACGGCGGGGCGGGAGGGGTCGAGGCGGCAGATCCGGAATTCGTCGGTGAGCGCCGTCAGCCCCTCCTCGTCCAGCTCGTCGCCGCGCATCCGCCGCTCGATCGCCTCGGCGGCCTCGACGATGCGGGCCGGGTTGCGCACCCGGCCCTCGGCGGCGGCGAGCGCGTCGGCGATCAGGTCGACCACCACCTCGGTCGGGCTCTCGCCCGCGCACAGCCGCTCCAGCACCAGCGTCGGCGTCTCCACCTGCAGCGCCTCCAGGTTGTCCGCCTCGGCGACCACGTGCACCGGGTGCACGCTCGCCGCCTCCGCGGTGACCTGCGCCGCCAGGTGCAGCCAGCGCGCCGCCGCCACCGCCGCGGCCGCCGGATCGATATCGGTGAACAGGTCGATCGACCCCAGCGGATCGGTGTGCAGCAGCGCGTCCGCCGCGAACACCTGCACCGGCGAGATGTCCGCCCTGGACAGCTCCACCGCCTGCCGCGCCCGCCCCGACAGGTCGCCCAGCTCCGCCGCCTCGATCGCCGCCTGCTCGGTGCGCACCTCCGCCGCGAGCAGCTCGATCAGCTCCGCGTCGCCGATCAGGTGCGCCACCCGCCCGATCCGGTGCGCCGCCTCCTCCACCACGCTGTACGAGACCGCCATCAACCCGTCGTCATCGGGCAGATTCGGCCCCCGCACCGCCCCCTCCACCTCCGCGAACCGATTCCGCTCCTCGGCCCGGTGCCACGCCACGCTGTTCGGCACCTCGGAGTCGCCCGCCGCCGAGGCGGGGTGGGTATAGGTGCGCCACTGGTACTCGGAGAGTTTGGTCAGCGCCGCCGCCAGGACCAGGGCCACCTCGGGCTCCACGGTTTTCGGCAGGGTGGCGATGGTCTCGGCGGTGTCCCCCCTGCCGGTCCCCCAGCTCGCCACCAGTGCCCCCGACTTCGGCTCGTATGCGTACCGCGTCACGTAGACATTCTTACCCGTGTCGGACCCGCATAGCCGGAGCAGAGTCCTTCGCGCCGCCTCCCCGAGCAGCATCCGGCGTGTCTGCATTGGCGCGTCCCGGGCAGCATGTACATGATGTACACGATGTCCACAATGTCGCTGGGCCGACGATCTGAGGTGCTGATGACGACCATCGAACGGATCACGTCGGTGACCCGCTACAACTCCATGCACAGTGCGCGCGACAATTTCAGTCAGATGCTGACCGCGGCGGAGCAGGGAAACCTCGCCGTCGTCTCCCGAAAGGGCCAGGACTCGGCCCTGGTTCAAGTCGGCCGACTTCGCTCCCTGCTCGCCCAGATCATCCGTCAACACGAACCGCAGGTCGTCCGCGAGGACGGCAACTGGGTTGCCTACCTGCCCGGTCTGCCCCTGGCCGTCGAGGAAAGTGACTTCGACACAGCCATCGCGGCACTCATCGAGGCGATGCGTGAATACGCCGACGACTGGCAGGACCACCTGCATGCGGCACTCAACCACCGCCACAACGTGGATTTCGTCCAGTTCGTCGAGCTATCCACGGACGAGCAGCTGAAGGAGTGGCTGACGGCGGCCGAGCGGTGACGAGGTATCCGCCGGGCACCAAGAAGGCGCACAACACCTTCTGCCGCAACGACAATTGGACACAGGTCCGCAATGCCAAGGGCGGAGTCGTCGGCCACCACAGCACCTGGGAACTGCATTTGGCGGACGGCCGGATGCTCCGCACCAGAATTTCGCGGCCGATGGACAACACCACTTACGGCGCAAGGATGTGGTGCCAGATCCTGAAGGACCAACTCGAAGTCAACGAGGCGCAGTTCTGGGCGTGTGTGAAGGACGGCACGCGACCACCACGGGTCACCGGCGCCGTCACCATCCCGGACAAGGAACCCATCCCGCTCGGCGTCGCGGAGAAGTTGATGCGCCTGGTGGGTCTCGATCCGGACGAGATCGAGAAGCTGACGAAGGAGCAAGCCGTCGCTCGGCTCGACGCCTTCTGGGCCGAGCAGTGAGAAGAGGTCGCGCAGACAGCAGATCTGCGGAGTGAACGACGAAGGCCCGGTCCTGGTGGACCGGGCCTTGCTGTGGAGCTGCCGGGAATCGAACCCGGGTCCTCCGTCGTGTCTTCAGGACTTCTCCGTGTGCAGTCCGCTGTATCTCTACTCGGATCTCCCGGTCACGCGGACCAGCCGGGATGACGATCCCAGTCGCTGTTTGTGCTCCCGTACGACTCCGCGACCGAGCCGGACGGTAAGCCCTCTAGCTGATGCCGGCACCGGAGCCGAGGGCATGCCCTGGGCCGACAGAGACGCTATCGCTTAGGCAGCGAGGGCGTACTCGCGCTGATGAGAATCGGCGCTTAATTGGTTGCAGCGACGCTTACGGTGGTCTCTTGCCTGCACCGACACGCTTCCCCTGAATCAACGTACGCAGTCGAAACCGTTCAGCCCCGTACGCACCCGCGCTCTGCGGGCTAGTCATATTAACACTCTACCGGGTCAGCGCATTCCCTTTATCCGCCTGCCGAGGATGCGGGTGACCTCCCGCTCGGCGTCGCGTTTGGCCAGGTCCTGGCGCTTGTCGTAGTCCTGCTTGCCGCGGGCGAGGGCGAGCTCGACCTTCACCTTGCCGTCGGAGAAGTACATCGACAGCGGCACCAGGGTTTGGTTGCCCTCGCGGGACTTGCCGACGAGCCGCTCGATCTCCTTCTTGTGCAGCAGCAGCTTGCGGACGCGGCGCGGGGCGTGGTTGGTCCAGGTGCCGTGGCTGAACTCGGGGATGTGCAGCCCGCGCAGCCAGACCTCGCCGTTGTCGACCGTGGCGAAGGCGTCGACCAGCGAGGCCTTGCCCTCGCGCAGGCTCTTGACCTCGGTGCCGACCAGCGCGATCCCGGCCTCGTAGACATCGAGGATCGAGTAGTTGTGCCGCGCCTTGCGGTTGGTCGCGATGACCTTGCGCCCCTGTTCCTTCATGACGTCAACCTTAAAGGCGCACCGCAACGCGTTTGTTCCCGGTGGAGCTCAGCGCAGCATGATGTAGGCGGTCAGCAGGGCCGCGAAGGCGAGGACGAGCAGCACGGTGGAGACGCGCGGCCGGCCGAGCCGGGGTGGTGGGGGCCGCCGGGTGCCGAGCCAGGTGGTCTCGACCGGGTCGTGCGTACGCGGGGTGCGCGGGCCCGCGTCGGCACCGCCACCGCCGCCGCCGATGAGTTCGGGCGCGTCGTCATCGTCCGCCATGCGAGCACGGTAACCGGCGCGGGCTCTCGGCGCCGGATGTTCGCAGCGTGTCAGGCCAGGGCACCGCGGAATTCGGAGATCGCCGCGCCGGAGCCAGGATCGACTGTGACGACCTCCAATTCGATCCCGCCGCGGCGGAACTCCGCGACCATGAAGCCGAGCTGGTGCCTGGTGTCGAAGCGGGCCGGGTGGGCGCCCGCGCCGCCGGTGGGCAGGCCGGTCGCGGTCTTGGCGGCGGCGCCGCTGACCAGCTGGATCGTGCCGCGGGTTTCCGGGCTCGGCTCCAGCACCTGGAGGGTGTGGTCGTGGCCGGAGAAGAGCAGGTGGCAGCGGCCGAGGACGTGCTCGTCGAGGAAGCGGCGCACGTGCACGCCGTTCACCGGCTCCACGGTGAGCCCCTCGTAGTGGCCCGCGTCGCCGTGCGGGCCGTTGGACCAGAACGGCTGGTGCGTGCAGGCGACCTTCCACTGGGCGGGCGAATCGGCGAGCGCGCGGTCCAGCCAGGCGGCCTGTTCGACCATGAAGATGCCGGTGCCGGACCAGTACGGGTCGAGCGGGGGCAGGTAGGCGGCGGCGGGGTTGATGTCGAGCACGAAGAACTCGACCACCGGGTTCTGCTCCGGCACCCGCACCGAGTAGTACCGGCTCGGCATCCACCAGCGCGCGGAGAGCGCGTGGTAGGCGACCTCGTCGTTGCCGCGCAGCAGCCAGCCGCCGTCGCCGGGCAGGGCGGAGCTGTTGTCGTGGTTGCCGAGCACCATGAGCCAGGGGAAGTCGAGGCCGTGGTTGGGCTCCTCGAACTTGGTCGCGAACTGCACGTCGCCGGGGCCGCTGGGGCCGTGCTCGTAGATATTGTCGCCGAGGCCGAGCGCCAGGCCGAAGGGGGCGCGGGCGTGCGCGGCGCGGGCCGCGTCGGCGACCGCCCACTGGTTGGCGGTGCCGGTGCCCGCGTCGCCGGTGACCAGCACGCGCACCGCTTCGCCGGAGGGGAAGGGGTGCTTGGCGACCTCGGGCGCGACCGCCTGCGCGGGGGTGAGCCCGAGCAGCGGCACCCCCGCGACGGTGATCGCGGCGCCCGCCAGGAAACCGCGCCGATCCAGCACCATCACGCCTCCTCGGCGAGCGCGGCGAGCACCTGCTCGCCGTACTTGGCCAGCTTG
This sequence comes from Nocardia sp. NPDC057353, assembly GCF_042667085.1. Taxonomy (NCBI): domain Bacteria; kingdom Bacillati; phylum Actinomycetota; class Actinomycetes; order Mycobacteriales; family Nocardiaceae; genus Nocardia; species Nocardia sp. NPDC057353. Next base: position 17,289 of record NZ_JBHVAK010000021.1, on the reverse strand, counting down.
TTCTCGCCGACGCCGCCGACGGCGCCGAGCTCGCTCAGGCTGCCCGGCTTGCGGGCGGCGATCTCGCGCAGGGTGGCGTCGTGGAAGACGACGTAGGCGGGGACGCCCTGCTCCTTGGCGGTGCTCGCGCGCCACTGCCGCAGCCGCTCGAAGACCGGGACGTCGGCGGCGGGGAGATCGGCGACGGCGGCCTTGGCGCCGCGGCTCGACCGGGCTGGCCTGGCCGCCCGCTCCGGCTCCCGGCGCATCGGCACCTGGCGGCCCGCGAAGAGCACCTCGCTGCCAGCCTCGGTGAGCGAGAGCACGCCGTAGTCGCCGCGCACCGCGAGCAGCCCCTGGGCGAGCAGCTGCCTGACCACGCCACGCCACTCGGTGTCGCGCAAGTCCGTGCCGATGCCGAAGACGCTGAGCTCGTGATGGTCGTACTGCAGCACCTTGGGGTTCTGCTTGCCGAGCAGGATGTCGATGATGTGCCCGGCGCCGTAGGACTGGCCGCGCTCGCGCTCGAGCCGCAGCACCGCGGAGAGCAGCTTCTGCGCGGCGACGGTGCCGTCCCAGGTCTCCGGCGGGGTGAGGCAGGTGTCGCAGTTGCCGCAGGCATCGCCGGGCTGGCCGAAGTAGGCGAGCAGCCGGGTGCGGCGGCAGCTCACCGTCTCGCAGAGCGCGAGCATGGCGTCCAGGTGCAGCTGCAGCTGCCTGCGGTGCGCGGCGTCGCCCTCGGAGCCCTCGATCAGCTTGCGCTGCTGCACCACGTCGCTCAGGCCGTAGACCATCCAGGCGGTGGAGGGCAGGCCGTCGCGGCCCGCGCGGCCGGTCTCCTGGTAGTACCCCTCCACCGATTTGGGCAGGTCGAGGTGGGCGACGAAGCGCACGTCCGGTTTGTCGATGCCCATGCCGAAGGCGATGGTGGCGACCACGATCAGCCCGTCCTCGCGCAGGAAGCGGGACTGGTTCTCGGCGCGGGTCCGGTTGTCCAGCCCGGCGTGGTAGGGCACCGCCGCGATGCCGTTCTGGTTCAGCATGGCGGCGGTCTTCTCCACCGAGTTCCTGGAGAGGCAGTAGACGATGCCCGCGTCGCCGGGGTGCTCGGCCTTGATGAAGTCGAGCAGCTGCTTGTCCGGGCGGTTCTTGGGCTCGATCCGGTACTGGATGTTGGGGCGGTCGAAGCCGGCGACGAACCGCCTCGCCCCGCCGAGTTCCAGCCGCTGGACGATCTCCTCGCGGGTCTTCTCGGTGGCGGTGGCGGTGAGCGCGATCCGCGGGATGTCCGGCCAGCGCTGGTGCAGCACCGAGAGTTCCAGGTAGTCGGGGCGGAAGTCGTGGCCCCACTGGGAGACGCAGTGCGCCTCGTCGATGGCGAAGAGCGCGATCTTGCCGCGGTCCAGCAGCCGGGCGGTGGACTCCAGCCGGAGCCGCTCCGGCGCCAGGTAGAGCAGGTCGAGCTCGCCCGCGACGAAGCGCCGCTCGACCTCGCGGCGCTCGTCCGGATTCTGCGAGGAGTTGAGGAAGCCCGCCTGCACGCCGAGCGCCGCCAGCGCGTCCACCTGGTCCTGCATGAGCGCGATCAGCGGGGAGATCACCAGCCCGGTGCCTGGCCGGACCAGCGCGGGCACCTGGTAGCAGAGCGACTTGCCGCCGCCGGTCGGCATGAGGACCAGCGCGTCACCGCCCGCCACCAGGTGCGAGACGATGGCGTGCTGCTCGCCGCGGAAGGCGTCGTAGCCGAAGACCCGGCGCAGCACTTCGTGCGCGGCGTCGTCGGTGCCGAGGTCGAGTTGGGCGGTGGCGGCGGGTGAATCCACGCGGCCATCCTACGAGTGCGCGGCGACAGCGAACAGCCGCGCAGGCCCGCCTGTGGATGGACCCCGGGTTGGGGACGAAACGGTCACTCCCGGACGTAGTAGCGCAGCGTCGCGTACGCCGTGATGCCCGCGAAGACGACGCCGACCGGCGCGATCACCAGCGCGGTGGTGGCGATGTCCTCGCCGGTGATCCGCGGGAACACCTTGCTGGCGAAGAGGTCGCCGAGCGCGCTGTCGATGACCAGCGGCCGCGCCACCACCAGCCCGAGCACCGCGAGCAGCGACCCCGCCAGCGCGGCGACCACCGCCTCCAGCAGGAACGGCAGCTGGGTGTACCAGCGGGTGGCGCCGACCAGCCGCATGATCCCGACCTCGGTGCGCCGGGTGAAGGCCGCGATCTGCACCATGTTGGCGATCAGCATGATCGCCGCGACGGCCTGCAGCACCGCGAGCCCGAAGGCGGCGTTGCGCAGCCCGTCGAACAGGCTGACCAGCCGGTCCACGATGTCCTTGTCGTTGCGCACGGTGCCGACGCCGGGGCGGATGGAGTACTCCTCCAGGATCCGCGGGTAGTTCGAAGCGTCGGTCATCTTCACCCGCAGCGAGGCGGGCAGCGGGGTCTCGCTCACGTACTGGGCCAGCTCGGGCTGGTCCTTGAAGGTCTTCTCCTTGGCCTCGCGGACCGCGTCCTCCCGGTTCAGGAACTGCACCGAGACCACGCCCGGCGTCGCCTTGAGGTCGGCCGCCAGGCCGCTGCAGAGCGGCTGCGAGCAGTCCGGGTCGGTGGCCGAGATCTCCTCGGTGAGGTAGAGCCGCACCTCCAGCCGGTCCAGGAAGTACTGCTCGGTCTTGTCCGCGATGCGGACCGCGAGCAGCCCGCCGCCGAGCATGGTGAGCGAGACCGCGGTGGTCAGGATCATGGCGAGGGTCATGGTGATGTTGCGGCGCAGCCCCTCGGAGACCTCGCCGAACAGGAAACTCAGCCGCATCAGTGACCAACCCCGTAGACGCCGATCGCGTCGTCGCGGACGAGTCGGCCGCGATCGAGCTCGACCACGCGCCTGCGCATGGCGTCCACGATGTTGTTGTCGTGCGTCGCCATCACCACGGTGGTGCCGATGCGGTTGATCCGCTCCAGCAGGTACATGATGTCGGCGCTGGTGTCCGGGTCCAGGTTGCCGGTCGGCTCGTCGGCGAGCAGCACCAGCGGCCGGTTGACGAAGGCGCGCGCGATGGCGACGCGCTGCTGCTCGCCGCCGGAGAGCTCGGAGGGCAGCCGGTCGGCCTTGCCGCCCAGCCCGACCATCTCCAGCACCTCGGGGACGGTGCGCTCGATGAACTCGCGGCGCTTGCCGATCACCTCCAGCGCGAAGGCGACGTTCTGCTGGACCGTCTTCTGCTGCAGCAGCCGGAAGTCCTGGAACACGCAGCCGATGCGCTGGCGCAACTTCGGCACCTTCCGGCCCGGTAACCGGTTCACCCGGAAGTCGGCGACCCGGATCTCGCCGTTTGTCGGCGTCTCCTCCTTGAGCAGCAGCCGCATGAAGGTCGACTTGCCGGAGCCGGAGGGGCCGATCACGAAGACGAATTCACCCTTGCCGATCTCGACGGTGACGTTGTCCAGCGCGGGCCGCGTCGACGTCTTGTACGACTTGGTGACGTTGCGCATGGTGATCACGGGGAGCCAGTCTAGCCAGGGCCCGGCCCGGTTCCCTGGACCCCGCTACGGCGCGGGGAGCGGGACACTGTCCACCACCGAGACCAGCGACGGCCACTCCGGGCCGGAGGTCGACGGCTCCGCGGGCTTGACGAACAGATACAGGACGAACGTGGCCAACCAGGCGGTGACCAGGATCGCCGTGGACTTACGTGGTCTCACTGATACCCTCCCGGCGCAGCGCCGCGGCGACCCGGACCCGCAGCTCGCGACCGACTTCGAATTGTTTGCCCGGCAGCGTGCGCGCCACCATGCGGATGTTCATCTGGTCGACGGTGAGATCCTCGACGCCCATCACCGATGGCTCGTCGAGCAGCAGCGGCTGCAGCTTGCTGTCCTGGTAGGCCCGGGTGCCCACCTCGTGCAGGATCTCGTTGACGCGGGTGATGTCGGCGCTGGCCGCCACCGGGACGTCGATCGCGGCCCGCGCCCAGTCCTTGGACAGGTTGGTGACCTTCACGATCTGCCCGTTCGGCACCGTGATCACCTCGCCGTCGGCGTTGCGCAGCGTGGTGATCCGGAGCGTGACGTCCTCGACCGTGCCCTCGGCCTGCTCGGCCGAGCCGGTCACCGAGATGCTCACCACGTCGCCGAAGCCGTACTGCCGCTCGGTGATCAGGAAGAACCCGGCCAGGATGTCCTGGACGATGCGCTGCGCGCCGAAGCCGAGCGCGGCGCCGAGCACCGCGGCGGGGGCGACCAGCCCGCCGACCGCGAAGCCGAGCCGCCCGAGCACCTCCATGCCGACCAGCACGTAGGCGACGGTGAGCACCACCCAGGTGACCACCTGGGCCAGCGCGTGCCGGTGCTTGGCCGCCTCGGAGCGCACCAGCGCGTCACTGCTGCGGAACCCCGCGTCGATCTTGCGCGTCACCCGATCCCGGATGTAGGTGGCGAACCGGCTGAACAGGATCGCCCCGAGGATCAGCAGCACGATCTCCAGCCCGCTGGAGCGTAGCCAGGCCGTGGTGTCCGCCGCGGGCGCCAGTGCCAGGGCCGTACCGAGCCCGTTCACCGCCACCACCTCCGAGATTCACCACTGTCCGGAACACGCACGCCGACCACATTACAACGATTCGGCCACGATCTCGGCCCGGGCGGGGAAACCCCGAAGAGGTTGCGCGGCAGGCTACCCGGACTGCGCGTCCGACATGCGCCAGCGGATGCCGGATTCGATGAAGGCGTCGATCTCGCCGTCCAGCACCGCGCTCGGGTTGTTCACCTCGTAGCTGGTGCGCAGGTCCTTGACCATCTGGTAGGGGTGCAGCACGTAGGAGCGCATCTGGTTGCCCCAGGAGGCGCCCTCGTTGGTCTTGAGCGCGTCCATCTCGGCGCGCTCCTCCTGCCGCTTGCGCTCCAGCAGCTTGGCCTGCAGCACGCGCATGGCCGAGATCTTGTTCTGCAGCTGCGACTTCTCGTTCTGGCAGGTCACCACGATGCCGGTGGGGATGTGGGTGAGCCGGACCGCCGAGTCGGTGGTGTTGACGCTCTGCCCGCCGGGGCCCGACGAGCGGTACACGTCCACCCGGATGTCGCCCTCGGGGATCTCGATGTGGTCGGTCGTCTCCACCACCGGCAACACCTCGACCTCGGCGAACGAGGTCTGGCGGCGGCCCTGGTTGTCGAACGGGCTGATCCGGACCAGCCGGTGCGTGCCCATCTCCACCGAGAGCGTGCCGTAGGCGTACGGCGTCTTCACCGCGAAGGTGGCGCTCTTGATCCCGGCCTCCTCCGCGTAGGAGGTGTCGTAGACCTCGACGCCGTACTTGTGCCGGTCGGCCCAGCGGATGTACATGCGCATGAGCATCTCGGCCCAGTCGGCGGCGTCGACGCCGCCCGCGCCGGCGCGGATGTTGACCAGCGCGTCGCGCTTGTCGTACTCGCCGGAGAGCAGGGTGCGCACCTCCATCGCCTCGATGTCGGCGTGCAGCGCGGTGCGCTCGGCGTCGGCGTCGGCGAGGGCGGCGGTGCGCGCCTCGCCCTCTTCCTCTTCGGCCAGCTCGTAGAGGACCGGCAGGTCCTCCAGCCGCTGCCGCAGCTCGGAGACGCGGCGCAGCTCGCTCTGCGCGTGCGAGAGCTCGCTGGTCACCTGCTGGGCGTGCTCCTGGTTGTTCCACAGGTCGGGATCGGCCGCCTGGTGCTCGAGCTCGTCGATGCGGCGGCGCAGTTCCTCGATGTCGAGGACCGACTCCACCGTTTTCAGGGTGGTGTCGAGTTCGGCCAGATCTGCGGAGACGTCGGGATGCACGGTGGTCAAGGTTACCGGGCGGGCAGTCGGCGCCCGAATTCAGGCGACTTCGCCGACGTCCGTGGCCGGGGCGAAGGCGGGGCGCAGCGAGCGGTAGCGGCGCCGCGCCTCGCGGCGGAGGGTCGAGGTCAGCTCGCTGGCGCCCGCGGCGCGCGATCCGGGCGCGCGCAGCATCGCGAGGATCGCGGCGCCGACGTCGCCGGGGTGCATCAGCTGGGTCGGGGTGCGGCGGTGGCTGTAGAGCCGCAGGTACTCCTCGATCCGTCCCTGGCGGGCCAGCACCCCGAGCAGGGCCGGGTACACGGCGGGGATCGCGCCCGCGCACCCGATGTCGGCGGCCATCCAGTAGAAGTCGGCGTACCGGCGGTCGCGGGAACGGCCCCAGGCGGCCAGTGCCCGGTCCAGCCGTTCCGCGCCGTGCTCGGGGAGCAGGTCGCCGACGATCGCGGCGACCTGCTGCGCCTGGGCGAACGCGTCGGCGATCCCCCGGCCGACGGCGGGGTCCTTGAAGTGGCCCGCATCGCCGATCAGCACCCAGCCGGGGCCCGCGGGCTCACGGAAGTACCCCTGGAAACCGGTGATTCCGTAGACCTTGTCGACCTGCCGCGCCTCGGTCAGGGCCTGCGCGATCGGCGCGCAGCCTGCCACGTGCGCGCGCACCGAGGCGCGCAGGTCGGCGCGGAAGTGCGCCCGCTCGTGGTGCTCCGGGGAGACGCCGACGAGGTAGCGGCCGTTGTCGGCGGGGCCGCCGAAGACGTGCCGGTCACCCCAGCGGTGGAAGACGAAGGTCGGCTGCTCCCACCGCGCGTTCTCGAAATAGGTGTAGTAGTACCAGCGCTCGTTGTCGGTGACGTTGTAGCGGCGCGCCCCGCACAGCGCGGCGACGGTGGACCGGCGCCCGTCCGCGCCGACCACCAGGCTCGCCTGCACCGTGCGCTCGGTGCGGCCGCAGCGCACCCGCACCCCGCCGACCCGACCGCCCGCGTCGCGCACGATGCCGGTCACCTCGGCGCCGAGCCGGAACCGGGCGCCCGCGGCCACGGCGCCGTCGGCCAGGAGCGGGTCGAGGACGTCGCGGCGGACCGCCACCGCGCCACCGACGTCGCCGGGTTCGAGCGGGTAGTCGATCACGGCGTGGAAGTCGTCCACCCGGCTGTCCACCCGGTTCATGAACGGCGCGCCGGTCGATCTGATCTTCTCGGTGAGCCCGACGCGGTCGAGGAAGGTGACGGCGTCGGTCTGCAGGACGTGGGAGGAGAGGGTGTTCCGCAGCGCCTTGGCCTGCTCCAGCACGAGTACGCGCAAGCCGCGTCCCGCCAGCAATGTCGCCAGCGCGGAGCCCGCGCAGCGCCCGCCGACGATCACGACGTCGTAGCGTTCCGACATGCGGGTGATCCTGCCGGTCGGGCGGGGAATGCGCGCGCCGACCGGTCGGTTGTCTAACGGCGCGCTCCCACGTCGACGAACCGCAGGGCATCGGCGGGGAGCCACCTGGCTACGGAAGGCGACAGTAATCGAAAAGCATTGTTGCCGAGCGCAGCTGATCGCACGGGCTCGTAGCCGCGGCAACGTCGGCCGAGCCGTACGGCAAACTCTCCGCGCAGTCATACGCGCACCCCGGGGATGTAGTCGAGATGACAGCTCGGATCACCCAGGAATCGCGCGCAACTCACCGCGGTGGCGGCCCGCGAGTTCGTCCAGCGCGGCGGTGGTGGACTCGTCGGCCGGGAGGTGGATGAACAGCCGCTGATCGTCGTCCGCGGGGAGATCGAGGGTTTCGTACCGCAGCCGGAGCGGACCTGCCTCGGCATGCACCACCCTGGTCGTGCCGTTTGCGGCGGGCAGGCTCGGCACCGTGGCGACCCGCCGCGTGAACTCCGCACCCGCGAGGATCTCGAGTTCGTCGGCGAGGGCCGCCGTCGCCGGATCCCGCCGGAAGGGCCCCTGCTTGAGCGCGGCGACCTGCTGGTCGGCGATGTGGTCCCAGTCCGGGTAGAAGGCGCGGGCTCGGGCGTCGCCGAAGACGAACAGGGCGAGGTTGGCGGTGGACGGGTCGTCGAGCAGGCCCGTCGGGGTCATCAGGCGGCGGTAGCCCGCGGTGTGGGCGAGGACGTCGCTGAGGCGGTTCACGACCACGGCGGCGGCCGGTTCCAGGTGGTCGAGGATCGCGCGGACGGCGGGGCGGACGGTGCGGACGGGTCCGGCGCCGCCCATGCAGTTGAAGCCCGGGTGACCGGCCTTGGTCAGCCGATACAGGTGGATGCGCTCGCTCGGCGCGAGTTGCAGGACGTCGGCGATGGCAGCGAGCACCGACGGCGAAGGGTGGCGATCGCGGCCCTGTTCGAGCCGGACGATGTATTCGACACTGACCCCAGCGAGGGGTCAGTTACACACTCCTACTCGTAGGCTGGAGTTATGACATCGAGAACGACCCGGACCGAGCCGGAGTGGCTGACCGAAATCAATGCGGCCCTTGCTGATTCGGCTTCCGGGGTGGACCCGTCGGAGTGGGTGTACGGGTACGTGCGCATCTCTCGCGATGAGAAGGACCGCGCGGAGGGTGTGCAGTTGCAGGCCAAGGCCCAGCTCACCTACGCCGAGCGCAAGGGGCTGGCATTGGCACGGATTCTGTGTGACAACGACCTGTCGGGAGCCGACACCGACCGGCCGGGGCTGCGCGAAGTGCTGCGGCTGGTGACGACCGGCCCGGCCAAGACCGTGCTTGCTCGCGATGTGGCGCGGCTGACCCGTGACTACGACCTCGGCGCGGAGTTGATGAAGCTGGGCCGGGACCGGGGCGTGCGGCTGATGCTGGTCAAGGACACCGATCCCGATCTGACCACCGGCGCGGGGCGCAAGAGCTTCATGGTGAAGGTCGCCGAGTCGGTGGAGTACCGGGAGACCAACACCGAGAACCTGTTGGACCGGATGAGCGAGGAAGCCGCCAAGGGAGTCAGCCAGGGCGGTTCGCGCCGGTTCGGCTACGGCAAGGTCGTCGGCCGTCATCCGCTCACCGGCGCCGAGGTAGTCGATCGCGACGCGCTGCGGGAGGCGGAGGTGGCGGTGCTGCGCGAGGGCGGGACGCGGATCATCAACGGGGAATCGCAGACGAGTTTGGTCACCGATTGGCACCGGCGCGGGATCACGACCGCGCAGGGCAAGGCGTGGCGGGTGGGCAAGCTCGGCAAGACGCTGACGTTGGAGGCGTATGTGGCCTACGACCTCGGCGAGCACACCGACGCGCACGGGCGTCGCTGCCCGTGCCTGGACAACCCGGAGGGCAACGGCATCCGGGTCCACGCCCGCACCGGCACCCGGCACCGCGCGCAGTGGCCCGCGATCTTCACCCGCGCCGAGCACGACGCCATCGCGGCCGGGTTGCGCGCGCACAGCCGCGCCAAGGACCCCACCAAGCCCCGCCAGCGCAACGGTGAGTACTGGCTGACGGGTTTGGTCGAGTGCGCCGGTACGCGGCCCGAGGGGATGCAGCGTGCGGGGCAGGTGTGCGGGGCGCGGATGATCGGGTCGTTGCTGGGGCGCAAGCGCGCGGACGGCGTGACCCAGCAGCGCCGGTATGTGTGTCGCCGCAAGGACGCGCGCAAGGTGGAGTGCGGGTGCGGGCGGGTCTACCGCGACGCCGACGCGCTCGAGATGTACGTGGCCGAACAGGTGATCGCGGTCTACGAGGACCCGAAGATCCTCGCCCGCCTCGAGCGCGGCAACGATAACGCCGAGCAGATCGCAGCATTGCAGCGCCGCATCGAGACCACCGCGGGCAATCTCGACGCCGAGGCCGACCGCCGCGCGGAGCTGCTGTCGGGCGCCGAAGGCGACGAAGACGAGTTGCGGGTGATCGAACGCACCATCACCGCGCTCAAGGCCGCGTTGAAGAAGCTGCGCGCCGAGCAGGACTCGCTGCGCAGCGATCGGGCGTTGGCGATGCTGGCCGATCTGGGCTCGAGCCCCGGCGAGCTGCGCAAGGCATGGGCATCCAAGGGATCGCGCTGGCGCCACGACGCCGCTGCCCGCGTGATCGAGAAGGTGATCGTGCGTCCCGCCAGGATCTACGCCACGTCGTGGCGCGACCAGAACGGGCGGGTGTATCGGCGCTTCGACACCTCTGCGGTCGAGATCGTGTGGAGACAGCTCTGACCCGCTCACACCCCGCCGTCACCGCCGTCACCGCCGGGACTGTCGGGGTCCAGAGTCGAGAGCGCGTCGCGCAGGAACAGCGCCAAGGATTCGATGACGGCCGGATTGTCGATGTTGGGCGACAAGCCCTGACGTGCCCGGCTCTCGGCCACCAAGCGGCGGGTCGCCTCACTGGTCGGACCGACCCATCCCGGCGCGGCGGCGCGGCTCGCGCCGGTGGCCGGTGGCCGCTGCGGCGCGGCCCGGTCCTCGGTCGCATTCACCGCCTCATCGGGCGGTGCGACCGCTCGGCCCTCACCACCGGGCGGCGGCTCGAGAGTTGCTTGCCTTCGCGCGTCCGCGTGGGCACGGCGGGTGGCCTCGTCCCCGCTGGCGCGTGAGCCTGTTCTTCGGTTGTCGGACAAGTCGGTACTTCCTTCGATCAAGTACCCGAACTCACCGGCCCGCAGATTCTCCCTCGGCCCCACCGATTGTGCCCGATCTTGTAACCACCCGCCCCGATCCGGGCTGTGGCTCGCTCATGTCCGGCTGTCGCCGCCGGGACCGTCCTGCTCGAGGGTCGCCAGCGCGTTGCGCACGAACAGCGCGAGCGATTCGATGACGGCCGGGTTGTCGATGTTCGGCGACAGCCCCTGACGTGCCCGGCTTTCGGCGACCAGGCGGCGGGTCGCCTCGCTGGTCGGCCCGATCACGTTCGCCGCAGCGCCGGAGCCGGTGCCGGTGCGCGGGTCCGGCGGCGGCGGTGCCGCTGCGGGCGGTCCGGTACGCGCCTGATCGGGCAGTGCTGCCGGGCCGGAGTCCGCGCCCGGTGACGGTGTGGCGGGGGCAGCCGCTCGCACCTGCGCGTCACCGTGGGCGCGTCGCGCCGCCTCGGACTGGCCGGACCGGCCGGTGCGGGATCGCGTTCTTCTACTGGTGGACATGGGTGATCGACATCCCTTCGCTGATGTCAGTCCCCACTAACCGCCAACCACTGTGCCCGAACTCGCGAAAGCGTGCCAGATCCGGCGTGCACGCACGATGCGCGACCCCGCCCGTATCGCGGCGCGCGCCGATGGCGGCCGACGCCGCCGGGCCGCTCCGGCACCGCTACCGGTTCCCGATCCGTGACCCGCATCCATCCGAATCCACCGCCCCCACACCCCGCCCCATCCTCTCCCCACCGCTCACGCCTTCACCCCCGCAGCTTCCTCCCCTCTCCACACCTCCCCCTCATACCCCCTACCGGTATATCCCGATCCCCTCACAAGCAGACATCTTGCATCTCGGGTGTGTCCGGCCACGAATTGTGCCTGGTCGCGCTATGTTCAGGGTTTTCTTACTTGAATTACGAAGTGTAGTAGGCGCTTCATGGAGGCATGGTCGCGACCATGCACAAGGTCGCCGCAGGCAACGGCTACGAGTACTACCTGCGCAACACCGCCGCCAACGACACCACGGCGCGCGGGCGGTCCTCGCTGTCGGAGTACTACGCCGAGCACGGCGAGGCTCCCGGAACCTGGAGTGGTTCCGGGCTTGCCGCGCTCGGCCTGACCGAGGGTGCGGAGATCACCGAAGACCAAATGCGGAACCTGTTCGGCACCGGCATCCACCCCGACGCCGACCGCATCCGCACACAGGCCGCCGCCGAGCACCTCGCGGCCGGGGTGCCGCCCGCCCAGGCCGCCAAGCTCGCGGACAAGGCCGCCGATCTGGGCAACCGGTACGCGGTCTACACCTCGAAATCCGGGTACCGCGCAGCGACCGCACAGGCGTACCGGGACTACAGCACCGAGCGCGGCGAGTGCGTCACCGCCCACATCCCCGACGAGACACGCGCACAGATCCGCACCACCGTGGCGACCGAGATGTTCACCGCGGAACTGGGGCGCGCACCGCTGGACCCGCGCGAGCTGTCGGGATGGGTCGCCAAGAACTCGCGCCCGGACCGCACCGCCGTGGCCGGATTCGACTTCACGTTCAGCCCCGTCAAATCCGTCTCCGCGCTGTGGGCCATCGCCGGACCCGAGTTGGCCGCGCAGATCGAGACCGCGCACCGCGCCGCGATCGGCGACGCGCTCGGCTGGCTCGAAGACAACGCGCTGTTCACCCGGCTCGGGCGCAACGGCGTGCGCCAGATCGACGTACAAGGCTCTATTACGGCCAGTTTCGACCACCGAGACTCCCGCGCCGGTGACCCCGACCTGCACACCCACGTCCTGATCGCCAACCGCGTCCGCACCGAGGACGGGAAGTGGCGCACTATCGACGGCGCGGTCATCCATCAGGCCGTGGTCACGGTGTCCGAAATCTACGACACCCGCCTGGAACACCACCTCGAAACCGCGCTCGGCGTGCAGTTCTACACCCGCCCCGGCCGCCACCCCGACAAGGTACGCGTCCGCGAGATAGCCGGTGTACCGCTGGCGTTGATCGAGCGGTGGTCGCGGCGCGGGGCCGCGATCACCGACCGCCTCGACACCCTCACCGCCGCCTGGCAGACCACATTCGGGCGCGAACCCACCCCCGACGAAGTCCACAAACTCGCCCAGCGCGCCACCCTCGAAACACGCCCCGGCAAGCACGCACCCGGCTCCCGCACCGAGCAGCGCGCCGACTGGCTCGCCCAAGCCGAAGAACTGATAGGCGGCCGGGCAGGTGTCGATGATGTCGTGGCGCGCGTGCTCTCGCCCGCACCTGTCGCGCGTCCGGTGCCGGATCACGCGTTCATCACCCACGTAGCCGATCAGGCGTTGGCGGCGGTGTCGGGCAAGCGCGCGACGTGGCGGGCATTCAACCTGCGCGCCGAGGTTGAGCGCCAGCTACGCGGCACCGTCGCCCCCGAGCACTGGGCTCACGTCGCCGCTGCGGTGGTGGAGCAGGCGTTGTCCCCCGCGTCGGCGGTGGCGCGGGGTGATCCCGATATCGCCGCTGAGCCGGATCTGCGTGCGGTGCCGGCGTGGTTGCGCCGCCGCGACGGCACCCCCGTCCACACGCGCGCCAACGCCCAGATCTACACCACCGAATCGACCCTGGCCGCCGAAGCCGAGCTGATCGCGCTCGCCGTCGAGCCCGGCGGAGCCGTCCTGGACCCCGAAACGGTCGCCCGCGCCGTCACCGCCTACAACCGCGCCCACCCCGGCCAAGCCCTTAACGCTGGTCAGGTCCGGGTGATCGAGTCCTTCGCCACGGCCGGGATGCGCGTGCACAGCGCCAACGCGCCAGCAGGCACCGGCAAGACCACCGCCATGCACGTCCTCGCGACCGCGTGGACCGACGAGGGCGGAACGGTGCTGGGGCTGGCGCCCACGGCCGCCGCAGCAGCCGGGCTCGGCGAATCCATCCGCGCCCGCGCCGAAACCGTCGACAAGCTCCTGCACGTCCTGGACACCCACCAGCCGGGCAACGTCGTCACCGCGGACTTTCCGCCGAATCTGCCGCAATGGGTGCTCGACATCGACGCGACCACGTTGGTGATCGTCGATGAACACGTCACCGTCCCCACCGCGAAACGCCTGCGGATGCTGCGCTACCTGGCCGGGCGCGGTGCCACCGTCCGCTGCATCGGCGACGACCGGCAGCTCTCCGCGATCGACGCCGGGGGCGTGGAGGCCGACATGGCCCACGCTTCACCGCAGCAGACGCCCGAACTCAGCGAGGTGGTGCGCTTCGCCCGACGCGGGGAAGCGCTCGCATCGAAGCGGCTGCGCGAGGGTGACCCGACCGCGCTGGCCTGGTACCTCGACAACGGACGCATCCACGCAGGGCACCTCGGCACCGTCTACGACGACACCTACCGCGCCTGGGCCGCCGACACCGCCGCCGGAGCGGACGCGGTCATGCTCGCCCCTACTCACGACATCGCCGCCGCGCTCAACCTGCGCGCCCGCGCCGACCGGCTCGCCCGCACCGGAGCACCGACCGGCGGGCCGGTCGTGGTCCTCGGTGACGGGTCGCAAGCGTCGGCCGGAGACACCGTGCGCACCCGCCGCAACGACCCCCGCCTACGCCTGCGTGACAACGACTGGGTCCGCAACGGCTACACCTGGACTGTCCGCGAGGTCCACCCCGACCAGACCGTGACCCTGGCGCGGCGTGTGCACGGCCGCGACACCGGAACACTTGTGCACCTTCCAGGTGAGTACGTGCGCGAGCACCTGGCCCTCGGCTATGCCACCACCATCGACTCCGCCCAGGGCATCACCACCGACACCTGCCACGTCGCCCTGTCCGGGCGCGAATCTCGCCAGCAGCTCTACGTGGCGATGACCCGCGGCCGCCACGCCAACCACGCCTACATCGCCACCGCCCTCGACGGCGACGAAGGCGACATCTACACCCTGCCCGGCCACCACCCCCGCACCGCCGTCGAACACCTCCAACACGTCCTCGACCGCGACGCCACCCGCCCCTCCGCGCACACCGAACTCCGCGACGCCCTCGACCCCGCCCGCCGCATCGGCCGAGCCGTCGACACCTACCTCGACACCCTCGGACTCACCGCCGAAAACGCGCTCGGCACTACACAACTCGTGGCGATCGACCGCACCGCTGACCGCCTTGTTCCGGGATTGACCGACAGCCCCGCCTATCCGGTGCTGCGCCAGCACCTCGCCATGCTCGCCCTTACTGGTGCCGACCCGATGACCGAGCTACGCGCCGCCGTGACCGCCCGCGAACTCGACACCGCCGACGATCCCGCCGCCGTGCTGGACTGGCGGCTCGACCCCACCCGCCGCCATGCCACCGGCCCCGGCCCACTGCCCTGGACACCCGGACTGCCCGCCGCCGCCACCGCGACCGGCCCCGACCTCACCGCGCCCGTGCAGGCGCGGGAACGAATCGTGACCGAGCTCGCCCGCCAGATCACCGACACCGCCCACACCTGGACCCACTCCACCGCCCCCGACTGGGCACGACCACTACTCGGCACCAGCCCCGACCTGCTGGCCGACCTCGCCATCTGGCGAGCCGGGCTCCACATCCCCGACACCGACCACCGCCCCACCGGCCCAGCCCGGCCCCTCACCGCGGAACGCGACTACCAACAACAACTCGAACACCGGATCGCGGAGACCGGCGACGACACCGAGCTGCCGCAGCACCGGTGGGCCGCCACCGTGGACCGGATCGACCCCCGCATCAGCACCGACCTCACCTGGCCGCTGATCGCCACCCGCCTCGACGCCGCCGCTGCGGCCGGGCTCGACATCGAACACCAGCTCACCCAGGCCGGCCAGGCACGACCACTCCCCGACGAAATGCCCGCCGCCGCCCTCTGGGCACGCCTGGAAATCGACCACGCCGATGCCCCACGCCCCGACTCTGCCACCAGCCGCGACAACACCCCCACACCCGACCCGGAACCGCCGACCACCACCGAGCCCGCCCCGCAGCCAGAGCCGGAACCGGACCCCATCGGACTCGTCATCTCCGACGCCATCGACGCCGCCGCCCTCGGCAACTACGCCGATTACGACCCCCCGCCCTACGACGACGGCGACGAGTTCAGCCCCTACCCCTACACCGACCCCGGGCCCGATACAAGCCACGGAATCGACTGGTAAAGACCCATTGGTGGTCGTTGCTCAGGGGTCCCGGCACGCTGGGCACGCTCGTGCTGTTTGGGTGCACCTGCGTCCGCCAATCTCGTCTGCAAGAATCCGTGGACATGGGCGAGACGAACGCGGGACTTGTTGTCTGGGACGTGGACGGCACTCTGATTCCTGCGGATCTACGGTGGTTGAGGCGGGCTGTGGCCCGCACTTACTACCTGGATGAGTCGGCGGTCGTGTTTCCCGCGTCGCGCGTTCACGGCTATACCGACGAGTCGATCGTCATCGATACGGCTATCGCCTCCGGAGTCGCCGAGGCGACGGCGGAGCAAGGTTTCGGTCGCTACGCCGACGTGCTCATGGATGTCATGGCCCAGGGCGAGGCGGAGTTTGCTCGTGATCAGGCCGCCTACCCCGGCGCTGCCGACACCATCGCCGCGCTTGCCGAGAAGGGCTATGTCCAGACCGTCCTCACCGGCAACCTGCGGGTATCAGCCGAATTCAAGCTCAGAGTCTCGGGTCTCGCCGCAGACCTCAATCTGGACCTCGGTGCGTTCGGTTCGGATGCGCGCGAGCGGTTCGATCTGCCCGCTTTCGTCGCCGACCGATTTCAGGCACGGTTCGGATATCCGCTCGACCCGGCACGGACCGTGATCATCGGCGACGCGCCGAACGACATCGCGACCGCACGTCACGCAGGCTTCGGGGTCGTCGCAGTAGCGCACAGACTGCCAGCCGACGAGCTGGCGCAGCATTCACCCGACGCAATCGTCAGTCGTCTGGAACCCGACGCGGTCGCGCAGGCGATCCGGGCAGCGATGGAGTCGATCAAGAGTCGTTGATGCTGGCGACCCGTTCCCGCATCGCGAGCACAGGCCGTTCATCCTGCCACGGGGCCAACCGTTCGATCGCTCTCTGCGCCCGTTCGATTCCACGGTGATTGCCCATGGTCGCTAGCGCATCGTAGGTATCAGCGAGGATCCGGCAACCCTCTTCCAGCTCGCCGGACAACGCATAGGCGCTGGCGAGGTCCACCCGTGCGGCGAGATCGACATTCGGGCTGTCTCGTCGGGGGGCGTCCAACGCTTCGGTCAGTGCAGCGATTGCCCGCTTCGGTTGGCCGAGCAGCAGTTGGCACGTACCGACGTAGACCTGGATACGTGTCGTGGTCCAATCGCTGAACAACCCCGTCAGATTGGTCTCATCGACATCCTCGGCGGCTCGCTGGGCGCGGTGAAGCGCGTTCTCGCATTCTTCTCGTAGTTCCAGCACCGCATAGGCTTGTGCTTGCTCAGCTCCGATGCGTGCTCGTGCCGCAGGTGGCAGGAAGTCGGAGACTGTGGCCGCCTCTTTCAAGAGTCGGAGCCCGATCACGACATCGCCATCGGAACCGATCAACGTCGCAGCATCGGAGCGCAGGTTGCTTTCGAATATCCGCGCGACCGCGCCCATAGTCCTGTCCTGTAGCCGATCCGACAGCTTGCGGGCGAAGGCGCAATGCGTCAGCGCCATCGACCGATCACCGATCGCGCTCCACACACGGCTCGCCACAATGGAGGTCTCGCCCAGCAAGGCCCCGGCATGGCGCTTCGTGCGTTCGTCCGTCGCAGCGCGAAACAGGGCTGATACGGCATCTCGATGTGCCTCGATTGGGCCGATCAGGGCATGAGGAGCGATGCTTTGACGCTGACCCGCCAGTAGATCGGTGATGGCGGCGAAGCTATCCAGGGACTTCTCCGCTTGAGGTTCCCCCGGTTCTCTGGAGGGCTCAGCATGGTCCGATAGGACCAGGAAGGAGCCCCGTATGGCAGCACCGAAGAAGTACCCCGACGAGCT